>JABMQW010000045.1 GCA_013203115.1 Fidelibacterota bacterium | reverse complement strand
CGAAATCAATCGCCGTATGCGAAGTCTGACCACCGGCCTGACTACCGGCACCCACATGTCGCCCCATGCGCAATTTCATATTTTCGGAAAAGGAATAGTCAATCTGAGCATCCATCATCTGGGAAGTGGCAGCATCGAATTGGATGAAGGCCGAAGCTTTTCCTTTCGTCATTTTACCACGCAGACGCGCCCGTCGGATACCGACACCAAGCTGCTGGGATTTATAGGCAGCAATTGTTTCTGCCGGGACTAATTCTATTTCCCCTGTTTGTGTATTGAGTTGATAATATTCAGCTATAAATTCCTCCGGATGATCGTAGGTAGTATAGGAACCCCAGGATTGGAGCGTAAACTGAAAGGGGGTCTGGGCGGACAATGTCCCTGTCAAGCCCAAACTTAGACAGAATACACTAATCAGTATGTTTGCTTTTTTCATTTAACTAGATTCTTTACTTAAGCTTTCTTCAGCTCATGCTTCCAGACGAATATCAACATGCAAGCTGCCATGATGGCACCAAATATCCAAAAATAGAAGGCGGCATCCCAACTGAAATGTTCGATCAGATAACCAGTTCCAACGCCGGTAATACTGGCACCGGCATAACCAATGGCATCGATGAATCCGGTGACCGAAGAAGCGGCTTTACGCGATCCCAGGTCAGCGGGTAAGGCGGCTACAATCAATACATGGGGACCAAAAGTGAAAAACCCGATTAACAACAGGATGATCAGGCTAACGATCCAATTATCACCGGGTACGAACCGATACAGATAGCAAAAAAATGCTAATGCAATCAGCATAAAGAAAGCCACCGGGGCTCGTCGATTCTGGAACAGTTTATCGGAAGCCCAGCCGGCCAGAATAGCGCCTAAACCACCGGCTACTGGGAAGGCAATTGCCTTGTAAGCCGCCATCGAGATAGTTGCCCCTTGTTCTTCAAACATGTAGGTCGGTGCCCAGCTCATGAAACCATAGCGGACAATATTCAGTCCGAATAAAGCAAAGGCCGCGAACCAGATATACGGGTTACTAAGCGTTATTTTCAGTGTCTCACGGAATCCAATGTGTTCATCGACCTGAGCCTCGTTCCGGGCGATGCCCTGTTCCTGCTCTTCGACGCTCGGTAAGCCGATTTCTTCCGGTGCATTATTGGCCCGTAGATACCAATGAATGGCAATACCGGCCATAATAAGCGCTGGTATCCAGAAAGTAGCCCGCCAGTCAAAATACTTGATTATTGTACCAGCCAGCAGCCAGGACAAGGCTCCACCGATGATATAACTGGTTCCGAGACGTCCCGCAATTTTCCCCCGATTTTTACTGGGAAACCAATTTGCCATAGCCTTGACTGTCGGTCCCCATCCCATAGACTGAAAATAACCATTGAGTCCCCAGATTACAATCATCAGGCCGATAATACCACCGGTGAATCCGAAAAAGATATTCAATACTGCCGAGGAAAGCAGACCAATCGTAATGATTAATCGGGAATTCAGTTTATCACCCAACTGACCATTGACAAACTGACCGATGGCATACATGGCAAACAAGGCGCTCAAGACAACCCCCAGGCTTGTTTTCGATAAACCGAATTCTTGGGCTATGCCTGGCATTGCGACCGATATATTTACCCGGCCTAAATAAAAGGCGGCATAGGTTATCCACATCAACCAAAACATTTTCTTTTGCCACTGTACTATCTGAGGTTGGTTACCTACATTCATATTACTTCTCCCTGTTAAGATTTATATGGTTATAAATAATCAGAACAATGATCTAACACTTAAATTTAATGGTGGTTTTTTACGCGTTCCTTTATCCCGGTTGACGATTGGGGGGGGAAATAAGGGATCACGATCACCCGCCCGTTGATACCAGCCATTACTTCCCGCGCCTCCGCGATGGCTTCGGGCGAATGACTAGAACTTTCCATCAAAATATCAGGTCTGATATTTTTAACATTGGGCAGTGGTGAATAAGTTTCCTGGGCCACTGCCACATCGACATACTTGATTGCATCGGCCAGATCCATCCGTTCTTCGAACGAAAGAATGGGTTTAGCCTTTTTTTCCATAACTGCTTCATCGGTTAAAATACCCACAATTAATTTCCCATCCTCACCAGCGATGGCTTTGGCATTTTTCATCATTACCAGATGGCCTTTATGAACGATATCTAAAACGTAGTATGAATAAACGATTTTCACTATTTCTCCCCTATGATTTCATTAAAGGAGTTCCAGGCATTCCGGTAATCCTCGAAGGTGTCAACGTCGATCCAGGTGCGCCAGATTTCCAGACCAGAAATTTTTTCACCGCGTTTGATAAGTTCTTGAATTAAATCAGCAAAGGTAGCCGCACGGATTGTAGGGGCCGAATGAAATTTGGCAGTACTATCCGGGAGGTAAATTTCCTGGAAAACAGACTTTAGAATAGTCACCGCATTTGAGGATAATTTGGCTAACCCAATAAACTCGGCCGCCGCGTTTGCAGCTGGCAGCCCACAGGTAAGGGCTGTGATATCCAGTTCCGGCCCTGTTTCTGAAATAGTAGCCAGTTCCGGTGGATTGGGGTGATCTTCTTGGCTTAATTGGTAGTGTTTTTCCCAGCCTCGATCTATTACCAAGGTTGTGCCATTTTGGTAATTAACCAGTTTTTTAAGGATTTCAATATTAAATAAAATATCCCCATAGACTATAATTGTGTCCTGATCGATGAATTCAAGTGCCGTAAACAAAGAGGCTAACGACCCGGTTTTCAGGTAATCATCATTATCAAAATATTGCAATCCGGGATAATTAATTTGCTCTTTCCGGTAGCCCCTGACTACGGCGATTTCATGAATTCCAACAGCCCGGAGCATTTCCACCTGCCACTGCAGGATCGTCTTACCCCTGACATCAAGCAGTGTTTTGGGAATGGTTTCCGTTAAGGGAAACAAATGTTTATCTTTGCCAGCCGCTAAAATCACTGCTTTCAAGCCAGTGATCGTCGGGCGCCTATTTTGCTCAATCGCCTCATCCAGTCTTTGCCGGATCCATTCCGAAAAATTAATCTGTGTCGTTTTTAACCACTTTTCGTGGTGTTGGGAGATTTTAATGGTTTTGGCGATTTTAGTCATCAGGATAATATGTACGTACGTACTTACACCAAGTTTATCAAGATAGAATTTTATTACCAAGCTATAAATTTATTCTCTAGGAAAAGTTTTCTTGTAATACAACCTGTTATAGCTATTTGAATGTGATATAGTAAGCCGCAATAGACCGTTTTGCAATCTCCACACCCTTGAGTAACCAGTGACAAGTAACAAGTAACCAGTGACCAATGACCAATAATAAGTAACAAGAAAAGAAAATTTTGATTTTGTTTTCCTGTCTCCCACCCTGCGTCCCATCGCGACGGGGACTTCCTACCTGCGCTATGGCTTCGGTAGACAGGCGGTTGGCAGGCTGTCAATGCCTGAAATACGTTGACCACTAAAAAGCAACAAAATGTTATAATAGGTGATCAAAAATGGCAAGAAGAGAACAATTTAAAATGAGTATTGCCGAAAGAAGGAGAAGAAGGTTTAGTGATACTT
>JABMQW010000044.1 GCA_013203115.1 Fidelibacterota bacterium | reverse complement strand
GTGTAAAAAGGGAGGCGGGAGCGAAGAGCCAGGAGCTTGGAGTAAGGAGTATATCAGGTGCTGAAGAGCGGGTGAGAACCTAGAACATCGAATCCTAACCTGCGCCAGGGCGGTTTTTTGATCAAATGATCTTTTTAGCACATCCCTTATTATTGATCTTTATTCAACAATTGTTAGACTGATGGAGCACCATGACTTCGACAACACCGCACCGAAACTGATTACCTTCATCCCCGGATTCAGCCTACTCCATCGCTTGCCAACTGAAGTCCCCGATTTTTTGGGCGAAGGTTGTGCCTGCCCGCCGCCTGTCTACCGTAGCCGTAGCGTAGGTAGTAAACAAAGTGCAGGCCGGCCGCGCTATTCCTGATGAATCAGGACTTCGGACGGTAGGATGTAGCTTCAGCTACGAAGGTCGGGCATCCGGGCCTGTCCGTCGTATCCCGACTTGTCGCGGGTGTAGACGAGTAAATGTAATAATTGGCTATTGGGTTAGTTTTTTCATTTCCGCTTTCAGTGTTTCCAGTTCTTTTTTCAATTCTTCAACAGCTTTCTCAAGATCGTCGTCATCATTGTAAAATCGGGAGCGCTGGTGTTCACCTTTTTCACCCGGTATCCGGAACATATATTTCTCAAAATATTCGTCACTTGGAGAATAAGATTTACAACCCTTAAAACGGGGATAACGGTACTTAAAATGATCTCCAAGGTGGGGCATCCCACTAAAGCCTTCGGTCTCACCCAGAGTTATTTTCTGCTTCTTTTCCTTGCGGTCGCGAATAAACTGAATGGTCACCTGGGTTTCAGGATCATATCCGCGAATGACTTTCTGTAATTCGTCGGTATCGCTGATATTGGTGTCATCTACTTTCATAATGATGTCACCGGCTTTAAACCCGGCCTTTTCGGCGGGACCGTCCTTGATAACTTCCGATACCAATACACCGCCATCGTGTTTGATACCAAAATAATTGCGTAACTGGTCGGTCAGGGATTGAATCTTAACCCCCAGCCAGGCGCTTGGTTCAACATCACAATCGAAATCAGCGAACTTTTGCCAGTTGAAATCATCGAACGTAATATCATATTGAGCCAGTTTATCCTGAATCTTCTGGCTGTGGAGACTGCCGAGTGGTAATTCTATCTCTTCAATCTCACCATCGCGGTCAATGATGATTTTCATTGTGCTGTCTTGTTTGTGGGTCACGATCTTAATCAGGCGGTCGTGGTCATCTTCGTCGATGGTAATCGATTTGGTAACCATTTTCTGGGCCGCGAGTAAACCAATAGAAAGCATTAGCGTTATTAACAGTTTGGGCATGTTTCCTCCATAATTGATGGAGTAAATACGTAAAAGCGGATAATTAGTTCCTGTTTGTTCTTGTGATATATGACACCTCTGGAAATTTCCCGAAAAATTGCACTATTGCACAATACCCAGAAGCGGTTAAATTCTGTATTATTGTAAACAGCCAGTGGCACGTAAAACTTAATTAATTTCAATAAAAAACGAGGAGTAAATCGTTGTGATGAGAACAATCAAGACTATACTAGTATTCAGCCTGTGTCTGGGACTGGTCCTGCCGGTATTCGGACAGTCGCTGGAAGAAACCCTGGAAACCATGGCTAAGGAAAATGCCAAGGGTTATCTCGGGCCGGTGGTGACCGCTTTTGGACTGGGTGTCAACTCTGGTACTTTCCATAATGCTAAACCCCATAAATTCCTGGGCTTTGACTTCAAGCTGGGTGTATCCATGACAATGGTGGAAGATGCCGGTACGGAATATAATTTCGCCGTTCCCGATCTTGATATTGATTTTGAT
Organism: Fidelibacterota bacterium; assembly: GCA_013203115.1. Classification (GTDB taxonomy): domain Bacteria; phylum Fidelibacterota; class Marinisomatia; order Marinisomatales; family TCS56; genus JABMQW01. The sequence continues at coordinate 1,933 of JABMQW010000044.1, read as the reverse complement.
GTCAGTGGGTATAGTGTAATGCTTAATCCCAATGATGTCTATGAATCTGACCGCACCTCGGCCACATTCTTTGGGGCCAACGAAAGTTATGACATCGAGGTTGATGAAACAGCGGCAATTGATCTAATTGCCCAGCAGATTTCCACCAGTTCCGGTCTTTCTGTCGATCAGGTGAAAACTCAGCTTGGCTCGCAGATCTCTACTGCCATATCCCAGAATGTCCCGGCCATTTCAACCCCGGTCGGCTTTGATCTCCCGGTCTTTCCGATGGTCATGCCCCAATTTTCTCTGGGTCTGCCCATGGATATAGAAGTAACCCTGCGCGGTTTCCCCTCCGCCGATCTAGGCGATGCCGGTGAATTATCCTTCTTTGGTTTTGGCGGTAAAATCGGCATTAACCAGTTCATCCCTCTGCCGATTCCCTTCCTGCCCCAGGTCTCGGTCGGTTATTACATGACCAGTCTGAAAATTGGTGACATACTGGAATCCAATCATAGCATTGCGACCCTGCAGGTTAGCAAGAGCATTCCGATTATCACCGTCTACGGTGGTTTCGGTCTGGAGAGCTCCAGCATGGACGTGAGCTACGACTTTACCGATGATCTGACTGGCACTACGGTACCGATCAAATTCTCCTTGGACGGTGACAACTCATTCCGGACCATCGTTGGTCTGCGTCTGAAGCTGGCCATCATCAGTATCAACTTCGACTACAGTTTGGGCGAATACCCGGTTATCAATGCCGGTATGGGTCTGACCCTGCGCTAAATTTTATGTTTCAGATAATAAAGGGCTCTGCGGAGCCCTTTATTAGAATCTTTTCGCTACTACCACTGTTTGTACATCTTCCCAGGTTTGATTAGTTTACTGATCTGCCGCGGTTAACTTAGCAACATAAATACCCACCCGGGCACGCTGCCCGGTTTTGCGTTTACCATCCCAAATTAGAATTCTCTCCTGTGCCACCGGTACATTCCAATAGGGATTGGCGATGTTACGGCCTAGCGCATCAAAGATTTCCAGCTTCAGGACTGCCAGTTCATAGGGCAACTGATAGTGGATATATATCTGATCTTCATGGCCATCACCGTCCGGTGAAAAGGGGTTCGGTGAATAAGTTACCCGTCCTTTTATGACCGGCGATTCGATATAGATACTGTTGGGTTCACCGGGCGTATGACCTTCTGGATTTACCGCCGTACTCCAGTTTAAAAAGTCATCTGATTTTAGCTCCGGGCGCAATTTTTCCAGGCTGCGACCGGAATTAAGGGGCTAGGTATCATTATAATGCAGGGAATCGCTGGTATTACCCAAGGTATTACCGATCGTGGTGGTATTGGTAAACAGGATCAAAGCACTGTCCGGTACCAAGTCCTGATACATTGAGCCACTGTAATCCCCTTAAAAAATCACGGCATAGGTCCGGGACGGCAAAATTATATCAGAAGCTCCGGCGATGTCCAGCAATCGATCAGTGGCGGCCAGGTCGGCGATTGACCAGCCGGTGATATTCGCCGGTAAATCTGAGGGATTATTGATCTCCACGAATTCATTGGGTGAGTCCGCACCGGCTGGGTTGTACATGACTTCGGTTATCATGATTTGTCCCCACAGAGACAATGATAAAACCAGATAAATAAGCACCCTTTTCATAAACAAGTTCTATTAATAATTAAACTGTGCGACAGTTTATATTATTTTTAACAATAGGTCAATCCACTTCTTCTCGTGAACCCCTTTGGTAAGTATTAGGTAACCCTACTGGGCTAGTGCCGTCACTGGCTGATAAAAGCTTCGATATATTTTTTCAGTGTATCGCGGGCCTGGCGATAATAAATCAAGTGGCTTCGATCCGGTTCCCAGCCCCGGAAGGGATCCTGAATGCTCCAGTGCAATTGCTTAGTTAAACCTGAAAAAACGGGGCATAGCTCAC
>JABMQW010000043.1 GCA_013203115.1 Fidelibacterota bacterium | reverse complement strand
TATGCCCAGTTGAATTTTGAACGCGCCCGGGAATTGTTCCGCCTGGGACAAATAACATCACTCCAATACCGGGAGGCTCAACTTAACCTTTCCCGAACCCAAATCGGAATTACCCAGGCAAGATATGCCGCCCAGGCTTATGAATTAAAACTCCTGCAGCTCACCGGCCAGTTGTTGTAACAGCTTAAACCTATATCTCATACTATATGTAACTACAACCTGAATGTTTTATCAGGGTTTTTACTATAGTGTTTTTAATCCCCCCAAACCGGCTCCTGAATTTTACCCATAAACAGAATTACACCGGTTTCGCGTTCGCGAATCAAAAACAGGTAGGGACGGTTGATGTTTATTATGAATTCCACACTTGGACCGCCCGCGTATTTGGAAATCTCCACCACCGTTGCAGCCGCTGCTTCGGTGCCTTCTTCATCAATCTGCACAAAGGCTTCGTGAATAACCCGACTGATAAATAATTCTTCCTGCGGATTTATCCGGCTGAAATCAGCTTGGCTGGAAAATGCGATTCCCATTCCCAGCTGAATCAAGACATCATTCATCAGTAGCTTGTAGTTGGTCATCAGTTTGGGTAGGAGCACCGTCCCTGATTTTTCCTGCATATTAGTAATATAGTAATCCAATTGATCCGCACAAAGATCATTCAGGAATTCATTGATCTTCACTGTTGGCTTGGGTAAAAATACAGTCATGGTATAATTACCACGGCCGTAGTTCAAATCCACAACCTGCGCCTCATCGTCTTCAAAATAATTCAGATTGGCGGTCTGTGCCATTATATCAACAGATATTACATTATCAGAGGACATAAAGAAATCTGCCGTTTCGGTATATTGTTTGTCAAATTCAAACAGCCAGATCGCTTTAAAATAAATGGCATTGATCAGGTACATGACTGCTTCAACCGGTATCTGGTCAAGTATTTCCGTTATTTTTCCGTTGGTATTATCCGCCACCCAAGTGTTGATTTCCTCCAAGGTGGCTGGATCAGCAAAATCGCGTTCCGCTATACAGGCGTCAAAATAGAATTCGTTGGTATCAATAAAGGCGTCTTCCACTGGGAAGCCCTCCCGAATCCAAATCGAATTGGCGATTAATGTGATCACATCCGGATCAATCGACATCAACAGATCCATGGTGGATTTATAGGCTTGGTTGATATCCGACTCCGATAGGCTTGCCAGCTCAAGTGTGTTTTGCATATCTATGTAAGTCTGGCCACTGGCGCCGTTCAGTGTCATTCCTAGGGCCATGGAAACACTCAAGGGTGAAATAAATACGTTGCTGGTTGAATCGACAACTGTGATCGCCTGCAACAGGTTTATACCGAACTCCTGATTGGAGTCAACTAAACTTTGTTCTTTGGCGGTCAACGGTCGTAATTCCAGATAATCGTGATCGACCGGTGAAGTGCCATTTCCATCACAGCCGAAAAACATCATGCTTACCAAGATAATCCAGATCGTTTGTTGCATTGTTATGCCTTCTTTTGGTTTTGTAGATAAAGATAATCAAAAGGTATTCCACCAAATCCATCAACTACTATTTTTGTGTAATCGCTACCCAAAAACGCCTGTTCAGATGTTAATACATATAAACAAAACATTTAGTTGTCGCTTTATTAAAAGAATGTCTTATTAAAGTTTCTCAAATTAGGTTAATCGATTTTACTCCAATCAATATCAACAATCTGATGGTTTTTCAGAAATCTGATAATGCCATTACAAATAAGGTGTGTTCCCAAAAGTAGAAAACCAGCTGGTTGGCGGATTTATATCTCAGGTCCTTAATGAAAGTTTCTAACCTTCCCAAACCGGCTCATGAATTTTACCCATAAACAGGATTGTGCCAGTTTCGCGCTCGCGAATCAGAAATAGATAAGGACGGTTGATGTTCATTGTGAACTCCACGCTAGGTCCGGCCGATTCATAAGACATCTCCACCACCGTTGCAGCCGCTGCTTCAGTACCTTCTTCATCTACCTGCACAAAGGCTTCGTGGATAACCCGGCTGATAAATAACTCTTGATTCAGGTTAATCCGGCTGAAATTAGCCATACCTTCGGTAAAGGCTATTCCCATTCCCATTAGCGTCAATACGTCGTTCATTAACAGTTTGTAGCGGGTCTTCAGTTTGGGTAGGAAAACTGTCCCTGATTTGAGCTGGAGATTAGCAAGATAGTGCTCCAGTTGCTGGCCGCCCAACTCTGCAACCAATTCATTAAGGTTAATTTCTGGATTAGGTAACAAAATAGTCATGGTATAATTACCGCGGCCGTAGGGCAAATCGACAACCTGGATCTGGTCATCCGAGTAATAATTCAGATCGGCTGTAAGCCCCATCATTTCCACTGAAGTAATATTATCCAGAGTTATGAAAAAATCAGTTTGGTGAGTATTGTTTTTATCAAACTCAAATTCCCAGATCGCCTTGAAATAAATGGCGTTAATCAGGTACATAACTGCTTCGGCAGGTATCTGGTCAAGTATTTCCGTTATTTTTTCGTTGGTGTTATCCGCCACCCAGGTGTTGATTTCGTCAAGGGTGGCAAGATCAGCAAAGTTGCGATCGGCAATCCAGGCGTCAAAATAGAATTCGTTGGTATCAATAAAGGCGTCTTCCACTGGGAAGCCCTCCCGAATCCAAATCGAATTGGCGATTAATGTGATCACATCCGGATCAATCGACATCAACAGATCCATGGTGGATTTATAGGCCTGGTTTATGTCCGACTCCGACAACCCCACCAGTTCAAGCGTATTTTGCATATCCGTATAGGTCTGGCCGCTGGCGCCGTTCAGTGTCATTCCCAGGGCCATGGAAACACTCAAGGGCGAGATAAAAATATTGTCGGTGGAATCGACGGTTGAGATCGCTTGCAACAGATTTAATCCGAATTGCTGGTTGGACTCAACCAGACTTTGTTCCCTGGCGGTTAACGGTCGCAATTCTAGATAATCACGATCGGTCGGTGAAGTACTATTTTCACCACAGCCAAAAAACATGGTACCGACTAAGATAACATAAATAATTGTTTTCATATTTTTACCACCACTGAATTTTACAAATTATAGTAATCAAGAAACATTCCATTTAACATAATAAACCCTGTTTTCAATAATTTATTTTTTGCTGAGTTTATTTGTGTTCAACAAGTATATATAAAACAAACAATTACTATAGCTGGGGTTCTTAAATGTTTTTAAAATGAATAGTGCTCAATTAATTGGTTTGGCATTAATCAATTTTAAAAATCTGATGGTTTATCAGAAATCTGATATTTAATCCGCCTTCACGTCCCGCTACGGCGGACAAGAATGCTGGGTTAAATTCCCCGCTACTTGCGGCTGAGTCATTGATCCTGGGCTTGCCCTGTGGTTTATACTATTTGATTAATTCGAGCACTTAAATCATTACTGATTTCACTTTTATTAATAAATTAACCCAGCAAAGGAATTAGACATGCCCGAATTACCCGAAGTAGAAACTGTCGTTCGATCTATTCGCCCCATAATTGTTGGCCAGGAAATAGCAGCGATCAAGACTACTGAAAATTATCCCCGAGTACTGGAAACACATACGCCTCTGCAATTCAATAAACAGGTTGTCGGTCAAACCATAAAAGCGGTCAATCGCCGGGGCAAATATATTGTTTTGCAATTGGAAAACGGTTTTCTATTGATCCACCTGCGCATGACCGGAAGATTGCTTACAAAACTGGGGAAAAATGATAAGTTAAAACATATAACGGCAACGGTCGTTTTCAAGGATGGGTTGAATCTGTATTTTAAGGATTATCGCAAGTTCGGCCGGCTGTATTATGTCGACAGTCTTGATTACCTAAATCAAAGATTAGGTATTGAACCTTTGAGCGACGAATTCACACGACGCTGGTTGATAAACGGCCTTGCTGCATCAAAGCGTCAAATTAAACCAATTTTACTTGATCAATCCTTCATTGCCGGTCTCGGAAATATTTACGTCGATGAATCCCTGTGGGCTGCAAAGATCCATCCTGAAACAACAAGCAGTAATATTAGTCGTAATAAGACAATAGTGCTGCATGATGCGATTCAACTGATTCTTAAGCGAAGTATTGCAAAAAACGGGACTACAATTATTAATTTTCAGTTTGGTGACGGAGCAACCGGCGAATTTGCCAAGGATTTGCAAGCGTTTGGTCGATTAGGCCAAACATGCCCACGCTGCAATACCGGAATTATTAAAACAAGGGTCGCCCAAAGGGGTACTTATCTGTGCCCCAGATGCCAAAAGCCGGTAAAATAACTAATCTGTTACTATCACTTTTCTGAGTGGTTGTCTGGTAAGTGATATTGCTCACAATTTTCAAATCTTTGCAATTTAAATATTATACACTGACAACCTTTGGGTGCTCCTCAGGTCTAAACAGACGTGTTATAATTTTATTAAATAAAAATTTCGAAGGTTCAAAATGAATAAGATAGCAATCATATTATTAACAGGAGCGGCACTTCTCTGCGCTGACAACTCAAAAACAATAACCGTTGACCCGCTTGACATGTCCGTGGTTGCCACCATTAAAATGGAACAACACCAAACACTAGATCAAGCAATCTGGAATGGTATTAAACAACTCCAGTCTGAAAGTATTACCACCCAAAATGGGATGGTCAAAATAATCCTGGAGCAAGGTGAACCAATCTATGTTATTGTCGATTTGGAAGCAGTAAGTAAAGTCGACGCAGGAAAAATTACTCTGCGGGATTATATCCGGAATTTTGTGATTTTCCAATAAAAGACCTCTCTCTACCCCTCAGGCCCCCATCCTTGGGGGCTTTCCTTTTTCCATTAGTACAATCAACCCTGGGCTCCCTGTTAAATTAATCACTCCCACAATATTCAAATATTATTAAACTTGAGTTATTATAATTAGCTTGTGTTCTCGTAATTAATTTGGGAAACAAGGTTCGTGCAATATGAAAAAAGTTCTGTTCGTCCTTCTAATTATTCTCTTCTGGGTCTCTGGGCAATCAGTCGGCCCCGAGGAATCCTTGGCCACGCCCATCGCCGTTCTAACCCTGGAAGGCAAAGGTGTTACCCAGCAGGAAGCAGAAATATTAACCGAGCGGTTACGCTCTGCCCTGGTTCAAGATGGCCGTTATCAGGTAGTCGAACGAACACAGATGGAAACCATCTTGGCTGAACAGGGTTTCCAGCAATCTGGTTGTATGTCAAACGAATGCCTTATTCAGGCCGGGTTAATACTTGGTGTCCAGCAAATGGTCGGTGGAACTGTTGGGAAAATAGGTTCTAGTTATGCCGTCGATCTGCGCCTGTTCGATGTGGAGACATCGGAAATAATCAAAGCCGTAACCCGCAACTATCAGGGTGCTATAGATGGCTTACTGGCGATAATGAGCGAGGTCGCCGTCGATTTGGCCAATGATGAATCTTTAATTGATCAGCAACTATCTGAGCAACTATCATTCGATACAAGATCAGATCCAGAGACTGTGGTTGCAATACTTGAAAACGGAATCAAACAGATTAAAGATGAATTTGCGGCTACCTCCCAGCGCAATCCTTCACCGCTGGACAATGAAAGCTGGTCACCAATTCAATTTGCCTTGGCCTATCCGCAGCAGATGCTGCCTGAATCGGTGAAAATATATGGCTTTCGCTTTAATCTAGTGTATGGTAAAAATCACTCGGTCTACGGGATCGATATCGGCTTAATTAATGAATTGAATCACGATTTAATGGGTCTGCAGGGTGGATTAAATAATCAGGCGGACAGGGTGTTTGGCCTCCAGTACGGAGTTTTAAACACCTGCAGCCAATTATACGGCGCTCAAGCCGGTCTAGTAAACAAAAGTAAATCTACAAAAGGCTGTCAAATTGGTTTAATTAATTACAGTGACCGCTTAACAGGCATTCAAATCGGATTAATTAACCGCAATCCCGGCGGCAGCGGTCAGGCGGCTTTACCAATTATAAATATCGGTTTTTAGCTGCGACAAATTTAGTCAGTTAGCGATCCAGCCGACCTTTTCACCCCAAATCCGAGCAGCCCATTGTCTTTCCAGAAATATATCAACGCGGTTCGTATAACGCTTATTCATCGTATCATCAACAATAAAGGGGACCACAACATAGACAGTATCGCCATAATTGTAGGGTCCTCCATTTTTAGCCAGTAAATCTCTGGAGACCGCCAGAGACTGGAGTGAGGCGCGCCGTCCACTGGCTGTTTCCCAGGGACGATCATCGGTTTGGCTCCGCATCGGATTATAGGCGGTAATCTCCACCGAGCGGGAGATTGCATCAAACCATACTTTTTGATAGCGTTCTTTATCCTGTAAATGGGCAGCAATATATTCCATATTGTTTTTCATTTTCAAAAAGGTATATTCGCGCATACCCAGCAATGTCAATAACGTTACGGCTATTAATGAAATAATAATTATTTTGTATGTCTTCACAATTTCTCCAAAAATTTTCAGCCCTGAAGTTAAAATCTATTTAAATTTAAAGCTATATAAATAGTTCCGCTATGGCCTGTGTCACTTACATTAACTCAATAAAACTTACAAGATTACCTTTTTATCCTCTTTTAACAGCTATGTATTAAGCTTCAGCTACGAAGGCCGGGCTACTTGAGGCTTTCTGCATAGATAAATAAAACACCCCCAGGTGATAGCGGAGGCTTATTTATAATTAATTTATTTACTCAATGTATTTGGATTAGTACACAATTTAAAGGCAAAATTAATACTGCTTGCAGTTTGGTGTAGTGACCATTATCACGGTTTTATTATTTTAAATTGGAATTGATATATCCCCGCGCTCTTGATCACAGGAATTTTAGCTATAAATTGCAGATAAAGTTCATTTTGTAACCCTGTAAATAGCGGTATTCCATCAGCGAAAACCAGTGGATGGAAAGTTATATAGATCTGCGTCAAAAAAGGCGCAAATCGACCATACGTGTGGCTTCCTCCAATTATGAAACAGCGTTCTGCTTTAAGGCGGTTAATAACCTCGGCCGGATCGTCATTACGGTGAACAACAATGATCTCCCTTCCCTTAAGATCAACAGCTAGCGTATCAAAAGTGTTTGAACCAAGAATTACCGGGAAGCCCATCGTCTGTTTTTTAAAAAGGGCTAAATCCAAGGACCAATCCACAACCTCATGGCGATGACGGGCAATCATTCCATTGGCAGTAACGGCGGCAATTAAGATAACATCCATAATTTTATGTGTCCCCTGGCTTAGGCTTTTCAGGGTTTTTTATGACTGTAATATTATCGACAATACCCTGGTTATTGATCACTGATCGTTCCTGCGGCGACATAGATCAATTTTTCCAGATCAATGTATTTACTGAAGGCGGTATTGACCTGTTTCTGTTTAAGCCCCTCAATGATTACAGGAAACTGGTCGAGGAAAGCCACTTCGCGTCCACGCTCAGCATTGTTTAATATATACTCGGCAAGGCCGGCTGTAGTTGCCAGACCAACTTTAAACAAACCTGTCAGAGTTGTTTTCTTGTTGGCCAGTTCTTGGTCAGTAATGCCGGATTTCACCAGCAACCGCAATTGCTCCAGGGTGGCTTGCCGTCCCTTTTCCAATAAATCAGGGGCAAAAGTACCCCAGGAAAACCAATAACCATCATTACCGTTATCGACACCTCCAAGACCGGCGCTGATACCGTAGGTCAAGCCTTGCTGGTCTCGGACAGTACTCATGAGTCGCGCCGAAAAATTGCCGCCCAAAATATACAGACCAACCATAAGTGGATAATAATCTTCATGGTTGCGGTCTATTCCGATGGCCTGTCCGATAAACATATCAGCACTGGTTTTATCAGGCACTAAAATATAATCTGCCTGGCTTTGTTTGCCAACAGCCTTCAACTCATGTCTGAATTCTTCCAGTTGGGAGCACTGCCAATCTTTGAAGGCCATTTTGACAGCTTTGACAAATGTACGTTTATTGACATCGCCCACAGCCACCAACAACACCGAACCAAGTCCGTAGGTCCGATTATGGAATTTTTTCAGATCATCGGAACTGATTTGCTCAATAAAAGCAATTTCTTCATCGATAGTCAGCCGATAGTTCGGGTGTCCGTCAGGATATAGTTTTCGCAGCAGGGCGATCTGAGCCTGTATGCGCGTATTTTCCTTACTCCTTTCAATTTCACCAATCAGACGTTTTTTTACTATTGTTAGGTCATCTGCATTAAAAGCTGGTTTCTGCAGTTGTTCGGCCAGCAAATCAATCACCAGCGGTATATCATCCTTGAGACAACGGGCTGAGAAGCGCATTCTATAATTACCACTGCTGAAACCAATACTCGCCCCCACCGATTCCAAGGCTTCGTTAATCTCCAGTTTATCGTGGAGTAATGTTCCCTGATCCAGCATGACCGCCACCATATCCCCCAGCAGGGGGTTTTCCCGGGGACTGTAAACATCGCCGCCCAACATACTACCGACAATAGTAACTACATCGTTGACACCATTATTCATTGTAAATATCTGTAGGCCTTTGAGTGCTTGTTGCTCTGTAATCTGCGCCGCTAAAGCCATACCCCTGCCACCGGGCGGCTTTGCTCCAATAACAGGGTCCATTAGTGATTCGTTAAGTACCCTGGCCTGCCAAGCCTGGGGCTGGTGAACACCGTTAGTTAGGTTTGTTCCTGCTTGTTCCGCTTTTTTAGGGATGAACCAACCGGTAGTACTCTGGTCATTAACCAAATATTTTCCGGCAACCCGCTTTACATCGGAAACGGTAACCAGATTATAGTTCGCCAACTGGTTGGTATAGAGCGTCCAGTCGCCAATGGCGATGGCCTCGTTCAGACTGCTGGCAATTGAGAATGATCCATCCCGGCTAATGGCGATATCGGAGCGCAATTGGGCCTGTGCCTTTTTAACTTCCTCGTTGCTGACACCGTTGGCAATTATATCAGCATATTCCTCCAAGATGATCTTCTCAACAGTGATATGATCAGTTCCAGGTGTTAAAAAGGCATAAGCTATAAGCAAACCATCATCGTGGAATGGAAAATCAAACATAAACAGGTTGGTAACTAAACCGGACTCCACTAGCTTGCGGTACAGGCGGCTGGATTTACCACCTCCCAGGATTTTTGACATAATCTGAAGGGCATAAACATCTTCGTGGCGGCCATGGGAAACCTTATGGGCAACACCGACAATACCAGTTTGCCCGACCCGGTTAATTTCCAGGCGCCGGGGACCTTCCTGGGAGGGCTCGGTAGTGTACATTGCCGGTATTTTATGAGGTGCACAAGGATACTGACCAAAATATTTTTCTATCAACACTAAGGCTTCTTCTTTTTGGAAATCACCAATGATGGTGGCTGTGGCGTTATTCGGCCAGTAATAAGTATCGTAGAACTGCCTCAGTTTTTCGATTGGTACGTTTTCAATATCCGGGAGCCATCCAATGGTGGGATGGTGATAGGGGTGAGCTTGAAAAGCGGTGGCCCAG
>JABMQW010000042.1 GCA_013203115.1 Fidelibacterota bacterium | reverse complement strand
CAATTCCGGCAACGATAATCAAACATTGGCATAATTAATCCTTTTCAATAGGTTTTTCCGACCGGCATTCCTCAGACCGAGGATGATATGGAACACCTCACGTGGGAACCCCCAACTTCGGTAAAATATATTTGTTCAATAATAACCAACCGGCTATTACAGCCAGGAAAACAAAAAAATCTGTCATAAGGCATCGATCGCATTTCTTAATGAATTATTAACTTTTTCTGCAGTTTCGTTGAGGTCATCGCGACCAGTCAGCGATAATAATTTTACCGCATCAATAGCTGACATGGTAATTGATTCATCGTCATTCTCCCAGAGAACCACATTGCATGGTAACAGCAGTCCAATTTCCGGTTCCATGCTCAAGGCTTCATGAGCGATGGCTGGATTACAGGCGCCCAGAATTTTATAATTTCTGAATTCAACATTCAGTTTTTCCTGCATGGTGGCTTTAACATCGATTTCAGTGATAATGCCAAAGCCCTGTTCCATCAAACTCTTGCACAGCACTGAATCGATGTCTTCGAATTTACCTTTGATGGTTCTTTGATAACTGTAAATCATTCTAATCAATCTTTCTTTTTGCTTGTAAAAGTTAAGAGCAAACCCATGACAGCACCATACAAGGTACTATTCAAAGGGTGACCGGTAATTGCGCAGGTTCCAGTCTTGCAACCGATGAAATAGTAGTATGAATAACCCAATACAGCTCCAACTATAACTCCAGTTGAAATTTTAAATAAACCACCGGACTGCCACAATATTTTTATTTTTTCAATCATAGTTAATTTGTTACCGCAATTAATTGATTCATTTCCCGGATAATCTCGGCCAAATTATTAACCCCTCTGGTCTTAGCTAATTCAGCGAGATTACCCCAAACCGGTTCACCACAGGCAACACACACCAAGTTGTATTCAGCCAATGGCCGTATCAGTTGAGGATATTCACGAACTATATCTTCGATGTAACTATTTCCAGTGATTATTTGAATTTTTCCACTCATCGATTATCCAATTTCAACACTTTAAACAATCTGTCTGACACATCCTCTGGTACCGAAAATTCAGATTCAGTCACTCGGTATAATTTGATGGTTTGCTTAACACTATCGACATAAATTTTACAATCGGGACATTCCCGCATATGTTCAGCCACTTCAGCAATTACTTCGGCATTGAAATCAGCACCTAATTGTTCAGCTATTTTGTTCATAATTTTTTCATCATGCTGGTGCTTCATCGGGTTTCTCCAACGCATTTAAGGTGATGAGCTAATTTATCCCTCAAGAAAAGACGGGCTCGCATGAGCCGTACTTTGACATTCGCTTCCGAAATTTCAAGTACACCGGCGGCTTCTTTGGTGGACAAATTTTCCAAATCCCGCAGAACAAAAACAGCGCGGTAGTTTTCCGGTAAATCTTCCATGGCAACTGACAGACAATTGCGGAATTGCTCATCATTGATTTTTTCTTCCAAATGCTCCGGCCATTCCCTTAATTGGGAGCCACGCAGAGCTTCAAAATCAGGTTCGTGAATAGATATCTTCGCTTCCAACCGCTTTTTCTCACGTAATTTTTGCAGGGCAATATTGGTCGCAATCCGGTATAGCCAGGTATATAATGAAGACTTGCCGGAGAATTGCTGCAATTTATTCAACATGGTAATAAATGTCTCCTGCAGTACATCTTCGGCATCTTCCTCATTACGCATAATCCGCAATCCAAGATTATAAATACGGGTTGAATGAGTTTTAACCAATTCGGTTTGAGCGCTTTGATCGCCGTTAAGCGCCATCCTGATAATTTCGGCTTCTTTAATCATGCCAGAAATTAGTCAAAGCACTAAGTAAGCACCAATCGATTCAAAACCCGATTTCCACTGGGAAAACAGAACCATTCCAAACCAGTCTTAAGCCTGAGCCGAACCGCCGATATGGTACTTAATTTTATCTTCCAGGTAAGTTTTTGGAACCGCTCCAACTACTCGATCAACTTCCAGTCCATTGCGGAGAAACAGGATCGTGGGTATACCGGATACGCCCAATTGAGAAACCTTCATATTTTCATCGGCATTTAATTTTCCGATTTTTACTAAACCGTCATAATTTTCTGCCAACTCTTCTACCATCGGACCAATCATCCGGCAGGGTGCACACCAGGGAGCCCAGATATCCACCACTACTAAATTATCAGATTTCTGTACTTCCGAATCCCAATTGGAATCCGTAAATGTTTTTATTGCTTTAGAATCACCCATATTTTTCCTACAGTTAATTTTGTTTTACTATTTGATGCCAGTATGACGTTAAAGTTACAGATAATCCAAAGTGGAGCCTCCCGAATTCAGCCTACTCCGCTGCCTGCCAACCAAAGTCCCTGATTTATCAGGCGAAGGTTGTGCCTACCCGTCGTATCCCAACTTGTCGGGAGTAGATGGGGCTTGCTCGTAGGCAAGTAAAATTTTGGGCTGGACGTTTACCTCTATCCGGTAAGGCTGGTAATCGGACTGATCACTCAGGATGCATTGTAGGAATTCAATTTCTCCTGATAGGTTACACTAAGCACAATCGACCTTAATTTGGAATTGGCGTCATCGGAACGGGATACTAATATAATTGGAATTTGGGCGCCCAATACAACACCACCGATTTTAGCACCTCCAACCAATCGTAAGGCTTTTACCACTACATTGCAGGATGTAGCATTGGGCATCACGAGGATATCGGTTTCACCGGCGATTCGGCTCGAAAAATCTTTAACCTGCGCCGCAGCCGTAGAAAGGGCAATATCAAGTGACAGCGGCCCCTCAATTAACTGGTTGGAAAAGCGAATTGCAATCTCGTGTGCAGTCTGAGTGGATTTGATACGCGGATTTACCGATTCGACCAATGCAATCAGAGCGGTTCTGGGATGATCAATGCCAAATCGTCGTACTAATTCAATAACATTAGTGGTGATACCTTCCAGAGTATCGGTGTCAGGCCTCAGATTAATAGCACCATCGGTAATGAATAATAATTTATGGTAACCGGATGTTTCAACCGCAGCCACATGACTTAATAACCGGTTTGTGCGAATACCTGTTTGACGATTTAATACTGCCTTCATTAGATCCGCCGTAGATATCCGCCCTTTCATCAACAATGCTCCCGGGGTGCTCCGTACCAAACGAACAGCTACCTCGGCAATTTCAGCGGAACCGGCCTCAATCAAAGGCCAATCAGTCAAGCTCAATTCCCGGCAACACCGTTTGAGTTCCTGCTTGTTGCCCACCAGGATAGGCTCGATAAGTCCTAAATCAACAGCATCACGCAAAGCCTTTAAAATCAGGATATCTTCGGCTCCGGCAACGACAATTTTATGCCGTTTCACAAACCGGGCTTCAGCCATAATATCCTTCCAGGTTTTAATCATAAATCAAGCCGCCTAAATATTCCAGGTCGTTATTCATTTATCATGCATATTCCCGAACTGTTTCTTCGCCCTGCATAACCCGCCAGGCACCTTGAGCCAAAGCTTCCATTTCAAATTCTCCGGGGTAAATCAGTAGTTTTCCCAAACCTTCCACCCTGGTACGAAGTACATCGACAAGATAATCCGAAAAAGCCAAGCCTCCGGTTATTATTATTCCGTTTATTCTTCCTGATAAAACAGTAAACATGGCACCAATTTCTTTGGCAATTTGATAAATCATGGCAGCAACTATTAATTCAGCTTTCTTATCCCCGGCGATTATCCGTCGCTCAATAGTTACCATATCATCAGTATTTAAGTAACCTTTCAATCCACTGGCTTTACTGAGTCGGTCCTCTACTTCTGACCGTGGACGTGAATAAGCCAGTTCCAGTACCACTCTTAAAGGTAAGGCCCCGGCGCGCTGGGGAGAGAATGGACCCATCCCCAACAAGGCATCATTAACATCTACCATCCTGCCCTCCTTTATGGCTGCCACCGAGATACCACCCCCGAGATGACCTACAATAAACCGGGCCGTGTTGAAATCCAGATCATTTTCACGGCAGGCCTTTCGCACAACTGCCTTGATATTTAAAATATGTCCTCGGCAAACACGCTCGAAACCCGGCACGCCGGATACCCGCGCCAGAGATTCAAACTCGTCAGTGGTAACCGGATCAACAATAAAGTACGGTACCTTAAGAATATGTCCCAACTCCCAGGCTATCGGCGCCCCCAGATTGGAAGCATGCCGACCATACTTTTCCTTTTTGAGATCATTCAGCATCATATCATTTACTTCGTATACACCACCGGTTAAGGGCTTTAATAACCCTCCCCGGGAAACGACGGCCATTACGACAGAATTGGTTAAATGAGGTTCCAATATCTTTTCCAAATCGGAAACAGTTGGGGGGGAACCTGGTAATTGTAACGTGAAAATTTCTTCATCGCGGGAGTAAACACAAATTTTGGTCGAAACTGAACCGGGGTTAATTGCTATTACGACTTCAGACATTATTACTTGAATTCAACTCTTAAGTGCAACTCAATGATGTGT
>JABMQW010000041.1 GCA_013203115.1 Fidelibacterota bacterium | reverse complement strand
TGATGTAATTACAGAATGTGAGGCTTGGGTGAATTATCGGAATAATAAAATTGCTACTATCGACTGGCAGTTTTCACCAGAAAATGCCAGGATAAAACTAAAACGACTCTATCCGACATTACATGGTTGACTCGACACTAGCTAGCGCTCAACATGAATTGGCTTTCCTGTTTCAAAAAATGGGACAGGATGAAGAAGCGGAGAAGTTGTACCAGTGTGCGCTGGAAATTAAAGAGCAGGCTCATGGAAAGGATCACCCATCAGTTGCAACTACCTTGAACAATCTGGCTTTATTATTTGTATCACAAAGGCTTTATGAAAAAGCGGGACCGCTGTATCGGAGTGCGATAGAAATTAATGAGAAAGTTTTTGGCAAGGATCATCCGGAGGTCGCGGTCAATCTTAACAATCTAGCAGAATTATACCGAGAAAATGAGCTTTATGAAAAAGCCACACCACTATATAAGCATGCACTTGAAATTTTAAAACAGGCATTCAGGGATGAGCATCCTTTTGTTGCCACAACCATGGGTAATCTGGCTTTGTTATATGATTCCCAGGGGCGCTATGAAAAAGCAGAACCATTGTATTTGCATTCACTAGAAATTACGGAGAAGTCGTATGGCAGAGATCACCCTGAAGTAGCTATAACTCTTAATAATCTAGCTGGATTATACCAGGCACAGGGCCAGTATAAAAAAGCGGAGCCGCTGTATCTGCGGGCACTGGAAATATTAAAGGCAAAACTGCCTGACGGTCATCCGAATATTGAAACTGTTCAGTCTAATTACGATGAGTTGAAGATTAAAATGGAAGAATCATTGGAATAATCAGGATTGTTTAAAGCTGGAAAATCGTTATAATTGCGTAGGGACAACTCTTGAGAGTTGTCCCTACATTCATAATTCAGAAGGGCGCCGAAAATGAGGTGGGACCCGGTGCCCTTCATCGACTCGTTGGGGAGGAAATCTAATTTCTGAGGGGTTTGCCCGTTTTCAGCATGTACTTCATACGGGCTTGTGACAATGGCTCCCCGGCCAGTGACACAAACGCTTCCCGTTCGATATCCAGCAGGTACTGCTCGTCCACTTTTTTGGTAAGTCCGGCTTTGTCGCCACCGGTCAATACATAAGCCAGTTTCTTACCGATCTTCTCATCGTGTTCCGATAGTTTACCCTGTATCTTGAAACCTTTGATCGCCAGATTCAGCACTGTACGACCACCGGCACCGGGTAGTTTGATATCGTCTCTGTATTGCGGCGGTTGGTAGCTATCAGATAGCTCCAGTACCTTGTCTTTAGCCACTTTGATCAGGTGTTCGCTGTTTAGGACGATTGTGTCGGTCTTCAGGAAGTAGCCCACAAACTTGGCCTCTTCACCGCTGGTGGCTACTTTAGCAAAACCGATGGTTTCGAAAGCCTTCTGAGCTGTCTGGAACGGACTAATGGGACGTTTACCGGCATTGGCAAACAGATTCAGCAGCAGACGCAGATTACCGCCGGCACCCGGGATTAATCCCACACCAACTTCCACGGCGCCGATATAAGTTTCAGCCGAAGCGACCCGGTGGGCAGCAGGAGCGGTGACCTCAAAACCACCGCCAAAACAGAACTGGAAGGGCACTGCCACCACCGGTGCCGGCGAGAAACGGATCCGCTGGGCAATATCCTGAAACAGCTTGCTGGTCAAATTCAGATTATCCCACTGACCATTTTCAGCGTAGCCCAGAATCAGCGCCAGATTAGCGCCGACTGAGAAATTGCCGTTCTGGTGACCCAGCACCATTCCCTTGTACTTGCCGCTGTAAATTAAATCCAATCCCTGGTTGACCATATCCAGTACCGACCCGTCAATCGGGTTGAAACCCGGTGTCAGTATGGAATGGAATTCCACATCGATTACGCCGTCGCCCAGATCGATCAGGCTGGCACTCCAGCCCCGTTTGATCAGGTTACCCTTCTGTTTCTCGAGCTTCAGGAAGATGGCTTTGTCAGACAGTGGTACGGCGGCGGATTTTTTCGCGGGCATATCGTAGTAGGTCCGGGCACCTTCCTTGAAATCGTAGAATGAGGTACGGCCGCCGGCCAGCATTTCCGTGACCCAGGCCGGGACGGTTTTGCCCTCGGCTTTCATTCGCTCCACTGCCCGCCTGACGCCGATGGCGTCCCAGGTTTCGAAGGGACCCAGTTCCCAGCCATAACCTCATTTAATGGAGTTATCGACATTAACTATATCATCGCTTATTTCGGGGATTCGGTTAGCGGCGTATATC
>JABMQW010000040.1 GCA_013203115.1 Fidelibacterota bacterium | reverse complement strand
TAGCCTGTGTCGGTACTGGCGTAAATCCTGGCTTTCTGATGGAATATTTGCCCACTGTTCTGACTTCCGTTTGCCGGAATGTAGAACAGATTCGAGTCGAACGAATTCAGGATGCTTCCACCCGCCGGATACCTTTCCAGCGGAAAATCGGCGCTGGTCTTACATTAGCAGAATTCGATGCCAGGGTGGCCGCAGGTACCCTGCGTCACGTCGGATTACCGGAATCAGTGTATTTTATTGCCGACAGTCTGAACTGGAAGTTGGATGATGTGCAGGAAACCCTGACTCCGGTAGTAGCAGAAGAAAAAATTACCAGTGGTTTTAAGACGATTGAAGCCGGTCAGGCTTGTGGGGTCGAACAGATTGGTATTGGTATTTTGGCTGGGCGTGAAGTAATCCGGTTGCGGTTCCGGGCTGCGGTCGGTGAACCGGAACCGGCCGATACGATAGAGATAACCGGTTCACCTAATATAAAATCAACGATTCCGGGTGGCATCCACGGGGATATCGCAACCTGTGCCATTACAGTCAATGCCCTGCGGGCGATCACAAAAGTTAGTCCTGGTTTAAAAACCATGCTGGATTTGCCTGTAGTGGGTTATTTTACCATGCTTTAAACGCTACATATTAATCTGGCTGGAATCTTCATCAATTAAAAAAGGATAAGAATATGAGCGTGGTTGTGCAGGGTATTATCACACTTTTTGCGATACTAATATGAGGCGGTTTAGTCTACGCAGGTTGCGTATACTGGCCATTTAAATTCAGCCACACAACCGGTTTGATTGCCGGAGCTGTAGTAGGTATACTAATTTTGATCGAGTATATTGTCAAATTGATTAAATCGTTGGATTAGAGTG
Organism: Fidelibacterota bacterium; assembly: GCA_013203115.1. Lineage (GTDB taxonomy): Bacteria > Fidelibacterota > Marinisomatia > Marinisomatales > TCS56 > JABMQW01. The sequence continues at coordinate 8,772 of JABMQW010000040.1, read as the reverse complement.
GGTATGATTTGATCTCTCCGGCCATTATTAATCATTCCTGGGGGCAGGTGGAGGTCAAAGGATTTCCATCTTTTAAGGATGTAAAACTTTTTCCTGGTGGAGCCTGTAACTGGGATTGGCGGGAGACCGGAACCGGACATGCCAACGGCATACAACCCAGTGATGTTGCGGAATTGCTGGAACAGGGGGCAAAAATTATTATCCTGTCCCGTGGTGTCATCGGTCGCCTTAAAGTAAATCAGACAACTATTCAACTATTGGAAAAACGGGGGGTGGAAATCCATATCCATCGCACCGCCAAGGCAATCAAAGTATATAATGAATTGCGGGAAAACAATTTGGTCGGGGCTTTGATCCATTCCACCTGTTAGTATAGTGTTGTGTCAAGTGTGTAGTGTGCAAAATGTCGCCGAAATTTTTGTCGATAACAAGGCAAATATTTTCAGTCCGCCAGCTGGCGGATTGAAATATTCAACGAAGTTTGCGGCGAAAAGAACTAGATTTGGTTGCGCCAATACAGGGTTGACTCGACACTAGATATTAATAGCGAATAATTAAGGATAAATTATGCGTAAATCAGTCATAGCAGTCATCGTATTACTAACTATTATTGGGTTATATGCCGGGCTAGTCAGTCCCTGGCTGGTTTCTGCAGGTTTTCAAAGTGATAAACCATTTGGCAATAAATACGAGAGCAAATCTTGTTGTTCAGTACCTTCTGTGTATGCAAATGTAATCGGTGCCGGGTCAATAATATTTAATATCGCAACTCCCTGGCTGCGCGATTGGCGCACTAGCTGGGGTGCCAGTCCGGAGGAAATCAAGCGCTATCTTCCTGGTGATGAACTGGTACCGGAACCGAACTGGAGTTATACCCACGCTATCATTATCAATGCACCCCAAACAGCCGTCTGGCCCTGGATCGTACAAATCGGACAGAAAAGGGCTGGATTTTATAGCTACCAAGGGTTGGAGAATCTATTGGGGTGCCAGATAACTAATGTTGATCGCACGATTAACAAGTTTCAATTTATGCGACCGACCGATAAGATTTATCTCCACCCTCAAGCACCACCATTAACCGTACGTTCCATGCGCCGGTACTACTGGTTTGTATTACATGGCGGTAATCTGGTTGGTGCGACCCAAGCGACCGGTAATGAAATTACAGCAAATCTGACTTGGACCTTTTATCTACAGAAAATTGATAATACAACCACCAAGTTAATTACCCGCGGGCGATATGCTTACGGTCAAGGTCTGGTAAACTCGTTGAGCTATGGACCGTGTTTAATTGAGCCGATTGCCTTTGTAATGGAACGGAAAATGTTGGAGGGTATCAAGCGGAGAGCGGAAACATCCCGTAGAAATTGAACGATTTATCACTCTGGTTGAATTTTAAAATTAAATTTCCTGTGACCGGATTCCTGGCGTTGTCTGTCTATTGATCTAATAGACCTGCTGGCCAAACACGTTTTGCAGGAAGAATAGGGCCAGAAATGTAATGATGGCGGCAATAATTGGAGTCGAAACCCATCCAGAAGCCACCTTGAGCAGCGCTTTATATTGGATACCTTTTCCACCATGGGCATAGCCGATGCCGAGAACTGCCCCTATTACGACCTGCGAACTGGATAATGGTACCAGGGGAATGGTTGGTAATCCCTGCGCGGACAGCCAGGCTTCCAATCCACGGGAAGCGAATAAAAACAAAACCAGCGACTGAGCGAGAACAACGATTAATGCTGTTTGCGGATTCAATTTTACGACGCCTTTACCTACCATTAGCATAACTCGCTTGGAATAAGTAAAAATACCAACAGCAACAGCCATGCTGCCTAAAAGAAATAGTTGTTGGGCGCTGTTGAAGGTAATTCCCAATAATGAAATATCGGTGAAGGGTACCACCGGTACGAAAACCCCCACTACATTGGCGATATTATTGGCACCGAGGGAGTAGGCTCCAAATGCACCCACCAATATCAGGCCGATGCGTGTGTAGGCATCCAACCTGAAGAGATGAATATTGACCACCCTATACAATTGGTTCACCATGAGATATAATAACCAGGCGAATACTGCCGCCAGTATCGGGCTTATTACCCAAGTTAGTGCAATGCGGGAAAGAGTGTGATAATCGATTGCCATCCCGGCAAAAAGGTTCCAGCCGATGATAGCGCCCACAATAGCCTGCGATGTTGAAACCGGCAAGCTCAATTTAGTCATCCAGAATACCGTTAAAGCGGCCGACAATGCCACCATGAATGCTCCGGCTATCATTGTGATCGAACCCAGTTTACCCAGGGTATGACTGGTTCCCGCGCCCGATATTACAGCTCCCAGAATCAAGAATATGCCAGCGATAATCGCCGCTGTCCGGAATTTGACCATCCGGGTGCTGACGGCCGTACCAAAAATATTGGAGGCATCATTGGCCCCCAGCGACCAGCCTAGAAAAAGTCCGCCGGATAAATATAATAACAGGAGCATATTTTAAATCGAGCGCTTGATAGTATAGATTCCCAAACGATCAGCTACATCTTCGGCCCGGTCAGCAATGGTATCAATATGCAGGGCGAAATACCGAAGATGTATTTTCTCACTTAATTGTAAATCCAAGTTACTGAAAATACTTCGTTTCAAATGTTCTGCGGCGCGGTCGGCTTCACTTTCGTAATGATAAACCTTATGTGTATAATTACGTACTGCTTTCGGATCTTTCAGAAAAGCGCGGATCGCCTTGGTCATTTCATCGACAGCATTGACAACATGATCTGTTAAATGCAATAATTCTTCATGAAACGCTACCGGTATCATTGGTGTTTCCACCGAGAATTCCAACAGGGTTGCTTTCGCTTGATTGATTACATCATCGGTGGTTTCGAGTAATGCCAAAACATCTCCGCGGGATTCCGGGATCAAGGTTTCGGTATATAATTGTTCTTCAATCGAATGACGTAAACGGTCCGCCCGGCTTTCCAGGTGACGGATTTTTTCTATTTGATTTTCGAATCGATCTACTTTCCTATTGAGGTAATGTTTAATACCTTCCCTGAAAATGATTCCGGATTCACTAACAGTATCCAGGAATTCATCCATTTTGAGTTCCAGTTTTTTTGTTTTTTTAAACAGAGCCATACTGATCTTCCTTTATCCTGCCTGGTTTATTTTTGCTGCATGCGGCTTTAATTTGACCTGGAAATAAGTTTATCGGATTTTAATACGTATAAAAATCGCTCTCTGATTGTCTTTGATAATAAATGCAAAAAGAAATTACCTTTCTGTATCAGCGCCTCTAAATTTACTATTTTTAGACCATATTAATGAATACCCAACGCTGTACTTTTATTTTCCCCAGGTCGTGAACGGTTCTTTCTGGAGCATGGAATTATAATATTTAATTTCGCCGGTGATCTCAGCCCCGATGAAATCAGGTTTGTCAAACACCTGATCCTCAGCCTCCAGTTCAATCTCAGCCACCGCCAGACCTTGGTTTACCCCAAGAAATATATCGATTTCCCAAGTGTTATTAGCATGTGTGATTTGATAACGTACTTTCTCGATCAATGGCTGATCACAGAGGGTCAATAGATGGGTGGCATCCTCGGGCGGAATTTCCGTTTCAAATTCATACCGGCTCATTCCGGAGATGCTTCCTAATCCTTTTATAGTTAAATATCCTCGGGTAGTGTTTTTCATGGTAATTGTACGGATACGCACCGTCCGCTCTTTATCGGTCTGTAAATAACCTTGACGGATATTAGTTTTCCTGGAATTTGGGGGCAATGTACCCTGAAGCAGAAATTTCCGTTCGATTTCTTTACCCATTGGATTCTCAATTAGTCGTTTTTAGGTTGGAAGCGGTTTATCCACCATTCCGTTAATTCGCTTAATGGCCTCCGGATAATTGATATTTTCATAATCGGTCAGTCCCACTTGATTGATTGTCTCATGTATGTCTTCGATATCAGTGGATTCGACGCATATTGTAATGAACGTTGTTCGATTGATCCTAATTTCGGCAACTTCACAAATCGTGTTGTTCAGCGAGTAGGCTTTTCGTTCTTTTTCCACCGCTATGGTTTCCAGACCGGATGAATTCTCAATCAATTCTAAAAATTGGTCAAGGGTCAATTCCGGTGGTTGATCATTCCGGTTAGCTAAGCCCAGTACCGGAGCTACTCCTCGCTCAAAATCGCTGACTGACAGGGGGAAGGCAGCTTTAAAAACGGGATTCCATTGCTCCAGTTTTCCTACCCGCTGCAGCCGTCTTTTTATATCAATGATATTATTCCGAATTTTGATATTGTCGGAATCGATTGACAAGGACACAATATAAATTTCGGCGGATTTCCGGAAATGCAATTCGGCTGGGACTGGATCTGATAATTGAGCCATTCTTGCACTATGTTCGTCTAATTGATGACCAAAGGTCCTAAACTCAAATCTTGGTGGATATTTTTTATTTTTCACTACAGTCTTTGCATCCCGACAAACGATTGATACAATTATTTTAATTTTAATTATGCCGGATGATAATCACAAATCAACAAATTACCTAACTGTTTCTGGCAACCGGTTATAAACAATACTTCAACCAGCTTTTTTCTTCAGTCTTAATAAACCGATGCTCAATAAAATAATCGAGCCGGCCAGACCAGGGTAGAATGGTTCCAGATTGAGGGGATAGGTGCTCGCTGATATTCCAGCAAAATACCATGAACCAGCTAGTAATACTGGAACTATCATTATGAATAAAGTATGGTTTGATGGCAGGCTGATTTTCGTGAATGTGAGCAGGAAAGGTATCAGTAATCCGGGTACGATGACCGACCCGAGCAAATACCATAACTTCACCACCGATGGAAGCTGCCAGGCCAGAATCAGAGCGATCGCAGCCATAACCGCGAGCCCATACTGGGTCAACCGGGTAGGGTTAGATTTATTCTTCAGCCGCCAAACGATGTCACGACCAAAAGTAACGGCGCTGATCAATCCCAGGGAATCGATGGTTGACATAATAGTTGCAATAATTCCGGTCAGGAATAATCCGTAAAGGATGGGTGGTAATAATTGCTGTCCTAACAATGGGAATGAAAACAGGGCGTTGTTCCCATCCAGTGCGAGACGAGCATATAAGCCTGAAAACAGAGTTAGCATGTCAAATGCAAACCAGAATACGATCGACAGAAGTATGCCGTTTCTGGCAATTTTTGGTGTTCGTGCGGCAGCACAACGCTGATAAAAACCGGGATCAATGAAGGTCCATAGGGCGATGAAAAACCAGACGGCGATGAATTGAAATGACTGACCGCCAGTCGGTGACAGATGGGTTTCGGGCAGATTGCGTAACAGGTATACCGGTGAACCGATTTTAATCCAGGCAAATATTATTAGCAGGATAAACCCGGAAAACATGAGGATGAACTGCAGGATGTCGGTCCGAACAACAGCACCGAAGCCACCAAACCAGATGTATATCAAACTTAGCGTGGTTGCAATTAATAAAGCCCATACATAGGATATTCCAAACAGGAATTGGATCAGAATACCGATACTCAGGATGTAGGGCGCCGGACTGGCCAGAAACAGCAGAAACACGGCGCTAAGAATACCGGGATATTTTCCGAAGTGTTTGTTAAACTGGTCCGGGATAGAAATAAACTCCAGTTGGCGAATCTTTCCGGCGATGAATAAGGCAAACAGAGCGGCAAATACATAGTAAGGCAGTCCAAATATAAACCAGGTCTGGATACCGTAATTAAAAGTATTTTCCCCCACACCCAGAATACCACCATACCAGGTGGCTACCAGTGTGGCGACAAATCCGGGTAGACTTAATCTTCGTCCGGTAAGAATGTATTCCCTTTGATTGGAACGACTGGTACGACTACGGGTTAGACCCAGGAATACCAGTAACACCAGGTATAGTACAATGACTGCATAGTCGAGGATACCAAGGGAGGATGGCATCAGAAGTGATTTCGAAAAACCAGGAGAGTACCGCTGGTCTCGATCGTGAACTCCTTCCCGGTTGCTGTATTGCTGATACCACGCCCGGATGGCAATAGAAGGGCGTTGGTCAGAGGACATTCCAGACCAATAGTAGTCACCGAGTCAATTTTTTGAAAAGTTAGTATCGATACTGTTTGGCCGGGAGTGGAGTTGAAATGACGCGTTCCTGAAATGAAGTTGATTGTGGTATGATCGGTCACAGCCTGGATTTCCAGATTGGTTGAATGACTGTGCAATATCATTAAATTAGCGAGGGCATGATCATCCCGATCGCCGGTAATACCGACAAAACTGACCTTTATGATTTGGTTATCGATCAACCAATCGATTGCTTTTTCGAGGTCAGTAAAGTTCTGATCTATCACCTTCACTATTTTATAGCGCTCTTCAATAAGCGATAATCCGGTCGAATCCAAATCACCGATTATCAGATCGGGTTTAAAACCATGAGCGATTGCTTTATCGGCGCTGCCGTCGGTGCAAAGGAGAAACCCTGCCTTCTGCAATACTTGCAGCGGCGCACGATGAACAGGATAGCAGCCGTTTACCAAAACAACTACCGGTTCCCTTATACCTTTAAGAGGTGATTTATTAAGCATTGGTTTTAGCCTGCCAGTTGCTGGTGTAGCGTTTTCGATACCCTTTCCTGATCTTCAATCGATATTGTTTCCGGCTAGTTTGCGTTATGCGGGAATAAACGGGGGAATTAAAATAATCTTTCAGATGTAATGAGACCGGCATAATCATGGGAGCCGGTATCCATTGGAAAAGTTGATTACTGGTTTTATCGATTATCTGTCCTTCGCTACAAGCCCAACTTAGTTGATCCAATTTATTTTTACGTAATAATTCCTTCTCAATATAATAAAGCAGTCCTTCCTGAACCGGATCGATGAACAGGAATTGGCGACCGTAAAACAAACCGGTGTGCAAATAATTTGGTATCAGCAATACGCCATCGGCACCAGAACGGCGGGCGGTCCAGTACAGCGTTTCATAAACCAGCTGACCAATTCCCAGACCGGGATATTCCTGTCCTGGCAGTTGTGGTCTGAACCGAGAGAACGATTTCTTAGGATGCTGAAGTAGCAACCATTCAACAATTATCAGATCCAAATTGCCCAGTGTATGTTGGTAACCATTCAACTGTGGGAAGGCGAAGTGGCCCCGTCGGGCCACCATTTCTCCGGAAATTATGGATAATTTTCCGTATGGATGCATGACGCGCAACAGATGCTTGTAGGCATCGCTGGTATCAAGATGGATTTGAGGGTTGGCTAAACCGGCGCTCTTTAGTTCCTGAAAAATCCCGAATTTTTTCAAAGCGAACTGGATTCCCAATTTAGAGAATAAACCGAGAAAACGGTCAGTACCGCGACTGGTGGAAAGATCGTTGAAAATGTCAGATTCGGACAATGAGGAACTATTTTCCTCTTGGGTCAACAGGATTGGTGAGAGATGCCGTGCAATATTCCGGTATTTACGTGGACGGGGTTTTAATACGTCTTTAATATCAGGCAACATCATTGTGAATTTAGTGTGATTAATGGTATCCGAATCATAAGAATTGAGTAGGCATTATTTATAATTTTCTGTAATTTGGAAACGTAATATACGATAATCGTTTCCAGTGTACCCAACATTAACAGAGTTTGAGGAGCGCCTGTACCATCAGGGTTGGCAGATGTTGATCCATGATGGTGTTAGGGCATTTACTGTCGAGAATCTATCCCGCCGGTTGGGCGTCAGTAAAAAAACTATCTATAAAACTGTAACCTCAAAAGAGGATTTAATCGAAAAAATTGTTAATTATACTTTGAGTAATATCAAAAATAGAATATTAACAACAATTGCCGAAGAACCCAACCCGGTGAAACAGTTTATCGCGATTGGTGAATTACTATCAAATTTCCTTAGCCACGTTCAAGATAATCGGATACTGGAATTGAAAATCAAGTATCCCAAAGTGTGGCAATTAATTGAAGATTTTCGATTTGAACGCCGGGAACAATTTTTCAATATATTGTTTTTAGCTGAGAAACAAGGGTTGATTAAACCTGACTTTGATATTGATATTGTTGTTACTCTGTTCATGCAATTGCTAAACTCAGTTTTCCAACCTGAATTTTTTGTTCAGAATAATCTGATAATACCCAATACGATTAGATTGTTTTTCAAAATAATATCCGAAGGAATTTTCACTGCGGAAGGAATCAAGCATGTCGAATCTGTTTAGAATTCTCTTGAATTACCCCAAGACGGTTATTTCCACGACGATCTTTTTCACGTTACTGTTCTTGTGGAATATTCCCAATCTACGATTCGATCCCAGTTTAAAGGGTATGATACCAACCGATAATCCGATTGTTAAAACCATGGATAAGGTTGATGATCTTTTTTGCGGAACTGAGATTATCATCATTGGTGTCGAATCCGATAGTTTGTTATGGGAAAAAACATTGCTGAAATTTGAAGCGCTCCATGATTCCCTGGAAATGATTGATCAAATTACTTCGGTAATTTCCCTATACTCCGCGCCCAATATAATCAGTACTGAAGATGGTTTTGAGGTTGAGGATATTTTGGAGTATTATCCCACGAGTGAGGATGAAGTAGAAAAACTGCAGAACAAAATCCGGGATAATGACCTGGTATATCAGAATTTAATCTCGGCCGATTTCAAGGCAATGGCTTTCATGGCTCAAGTCGAGGGCAGTCTGATGTACGATGAGCATATTTTGAAAAATGCGGTAGAGC
>JABMQW010000039.1 GCA_013203115.1 Fidelibacterota bacterium | reverse complement strand
TATTTAACCAGATTGAGAAAAAGAGTTCCAATTGATTTTACATAATTAATTGTGGGAAGCATCATGCAGTAAGACACCATTACCACCTTGACCTTTAACCCGATACATGGCCGCGTCTGCGTGACCTATCATATCTTTGATACGATCGGCGTCTTCCGGGAATTGTGCCAGCCCGATACTAATCGTCATGCGTACATCGATATCATCATTACGAAATTGATAATCAGATATTGATTTTACAATTCTCTGGGCAACCGCTTTTGCTTTATGCTTATTAGTATTGATCAGCAAAATTGCAAATTCCTCACCACCGTAGCGCCCAATAACATCAATATTACGAATACATGTTTTAAGAGTCTGGGATACTTTTTTCAATACATAATCACCATAAAGATGACCGTGATTATCGTTAATGCGTTTAAATTTGTCTAAATCCATCATCAAAAGAACCAAATCCTGTTGAAATCGTAGAGATCTGCTGATTTCTTCTTCAAATCGCTCCAAAAATGATTTATGATTCAATAATTCAGTCAAACCATCATGGGTAGCATGTTGATACATGATTTGATAATTATCCGACCAGGCCAGAATTGTGTTTAATGTTTGTGCTAATGCTTCAAGCAACCATAAATCGGATTCTGTGTAGCCCCTTGAAGACAAACGTTCCATGACAATCGCCCCTCTATAATCCGATCCAATTTTTAAGGGAGCACCAATAACCGCCATGAAATTGTACTGCTCATTATCATGTTTGGTAAAACGGCCACTATCATAGTAATCAGTTTCCCAATAGGAAGATCTGATAGATTTACCCGTTCGGATTGGTCTACCATGCAGAGTGCCGTCCACCGGGAATTCATCTTTCACATTCATATCTTCTATAAAGCCATCAACAAGTTCAATTATTGCATTCTGGCCAGGAAGTGATTGTATTGAAATAGTAAGTTTATCATAAGTAAATAACGAACGACATAATTTCCTGATCGACTCAAATATATCATTCTTTGGGGCACTTATCTCCTGGAGAGATAATAGATCAGTTATTCTAGAATAATTTTCCCGGTCCGAAATCAATTCTTCGATGCGCTCCAATTTCTCGATTCCTTTGGAAACGAATACACCCAGACCGGTTATTATCTCACGATCACGCCGAGCCAATTTATTAAAGTGATCAGTATATACCAGTAAGCAACCTACTGCTGCGCCACGATAAATAATTCGTATTCCCAAGAGGCATTCACTACCACTCCAGTCATTTGACTCCAGCAGTGCATTCCAAGCCGCTCCTAAATCCTTTTGCTGAAAAAACAAACATTCATCCTGCTTAATTAATGTTTGGATCAGCTCATTACCCATGTTAACAAAATCAATGAATTGATCATTAGTTGCATTTTGTAAAGTGTAGCCATTACTCATAGGATCAATCATATAAACGGCGCCTTCAAAATCTTCATTTAATGATTGTATGATATTGAAAACATCCATCAGCAGTTGATCATAATAATGGCGACTTTGTCCCAGGGAATGATTGCCAGCAAACATTTCGGTACGCTTTAATGAACCGGTATCGGTTTTCAGCTTTCTGACCACCGATTGCTTTTCACCATTAGCCCAGAAAAGTGAAAACCCCACTCCAATTGCAACGATAATTCGGGCTATGTTAAAAATTAATCCAACTGGTTTCGGAAAAATATATAATAAAATAAAAAGAATAATTATTAGCAGGTTAAACCACAGTCTGGGAGCGTCCATTTGAATTTTTGGAAATCTCATTTCCTAAAAATTACACAGACAAAAGGTTTAGAAAAAGCTATGAATTAAGGCCTACTCCTGATCCTTTACCAAAATCATTCCACCTGGAAAATCATGCTCCGGTAAAGTTTTAGGAACATCGGTGGAATCAATGGCTGAGTCCTCATTTTTAGCTAAATCAGATTCTAGCTCAAGAACAGGCAATGCTTCAACCGGTTCAGTAGTATTTCTCGCAATCACGCGCGATGGTGTAATCACGCCTGGCCGATCAGGTATTAATTGAACCGCGACCATAACAATAGCCAGCAGAACGGCTCCCATCAGACCGGCATAAGCCGGTGTAAATCCTAAAATTGTGTTAGGCAGTTTTATACTGGATATTCTTCCGCTAGTTATCCTGGTTTTCTCAGCCTCAATTCTTTTTAATAATTTCGGCATGAAGTCCGCTGATACCGGCCGAGGGGAAAGCTGGTGTAAAGATAAAAGCAGTGTCCGCAAGGATTCAACTTGTGCTCGACAATCATCATGATCATCAAGGTAGTTTTCAAATTCCCTACGCTTGGATTGACTTAATTCACCTTCAATATATTCTGATATAAGGTCCTCAAACTGATAGCGATCCATCGATAAGTGCTTCCTCCTTATTTTAAATCTTTCAGTGCTTTTTGCAATTGTAATCGAGCGCGGTTTATTCGCGATTTAACGGTACCTAGTGGAACGTCCACTATGTTACTAATTTCCTCATATGAAAGTTCCTGGATATCCCTGAGAATTATTACAGTTCGAAAATGGAGTGGTAATGTTTGAATAGCTATTTGAATTTGCCTTTCGGCATACTGCCCTTCCACAATTTGCCCCGATTCAATTTCTGCTGCCGGCAAATCATACTCCCGTTCTTCCCGGCCCATCTGGCTTAAATTGGTGACCTTATGGCGCTTGCGTTTGCGTAATTCTGTTTTGGCGAGATTTCCGGCAATAGTATAAATCCAAGTGGAGAATTTGGCGATATTACGATAATAATGACGGTGCGTATATAATTTCAACAGGGTATCCTGAACTACATCCTCAGCCTGCTCCTCATTATTTACAAAACGATAGGCAAAATTAATCAGACGGTCGCGATACCGATTTACCAATTCAATATAGGCTTGTTCGTCACCTTTCTGAAAACGCGCAATCAATTCCTCGTCGGTGTAGCGATATTGATTATCCATTAGTCCCAAGTACCTTGAATAGAAAAAGGGTAAGTTCTGATTCATCCGATGCAGGACTGGTTTTAATTCGCCGATCAATTTCACCGAGTAATTTTAATGCTTGTTCAATCTCAACATAGTTATAGCGCTGACTAAAGGCGGGTAGACGTTTGCGCACAGATGGCGACAAGGGGATATAACCACTTTTTTGCACTGAAGTCTCCGACGATATTTTCAAAAACAACATTTCCTGGAAAAATGTGGATAGTTGATAGACCAGACTTAATAAGACTATTCCCTGGGATAGAAGCGCTTTACCCAATATCACGGCCCGGGTAAGATTTTTATTACCAATTGCAATCATAAATTCCCACTGACGGCGTTCACGGCGCCAGCCGGAGAATTGTCCTATTTTTTCTACAGTAACACTTTCCCCCACCTCAAGTCTGATGCAAATCTTTTCGACTTCATTGGCGGCATGATAAACCGAATCACCAGCAATTGTTAGAACAGATTCAATAACTTTATTATCTACCTGCACATCTTGTTCTTTGAAAAAATATTTTATCCACTTGTGCAATTCGGATTCAAACGGTCGCGCCGTATTCACCGATTCGATAATCTTATTGATCTCCTTGATAAGTGCATACTGACTTTTAAAATCATCATCAATAATTATCAGACAATGATTATTCACCGGTCTTGTGCAATATTCCACCAATTGTTTCTTGTACAGTCCTTTGATCTGATGGGCATCACGCAAAACAAATAACCGGCGGCTACTAAATAAATCGGTCTTTAGTATTGACTCCAATATTTCACGATTGCTCAGTTCAGCGGGCATTAATAACTGCCGGTCAACCGATTCTTCCTGGAAAAAACTTTTTTCAACCTGCTTAATAAAAAATTGTTGCAGGTAATAATCATCACCACTCAGGAGATATACGGGATCAATCTCTCCTTTTTGGACTCGTCTGAGGGCGGTTTTCAGATCCATTTTACGGCCTGGTTCGATCCTTAGTTAAATAACTGACGATTATTACGGCCAGAAAAGCAATCGTGAAGCCCGGTACTAAGGAATACAAAGAACCTGCAAAAGGTGAATTATCCCAAATTATTACGGTCATGAAACCAGTAACCATCCCAACCAAGACACCATCCCTGGTAACCTTTTTCCACCATAAAGTAAGTACTAATGCGGGACCAAATGCAGCTCCCAATCCGCCCCAGGCAAATAATACTTTATCAAAAATAGAGCGTGGTAATTGAGCCAAAAATATGGCAGTTATCCCAAGAATGAGGGTAACAATCCGTGATATTAATAATAACTGTTTCTGGCTCAATTCCGGTTTAAAAGTCTGGTGATAGACATCCTCTGAAATTGATGAGGTGGCAACCAATAATTGGGAATCAGCGGTTGACATCATGGCGGCCAAAGCACCGCAAATAAGAATACCGGCAAACCAGGCGGGAAAAATTGTCATCGCCAATTCGGGCATCATTTTTTCCGGGTCAGCAAAATGATCAGGGCCAAAATAAGCCAGGGCCACCAATCCCATTAGCACCGCACCGCCGTAGGCCAACACGGCCCAGACAGCCGCAATCCGCCGTGATACGCGGATATCATCTGCAGATCGAATACTCATATAACGCGCCAATAAATGCGGTTGTCCGAGATAACCCATCCCAACCCCAAAACCACCCAGAATCCCTGAAATTAGTTTCCAGCCATCACGGCCACCGGTAAGCGACAGAAATTCAGGATTTATGGCATTAATACGCACGGCCAAGCCATCAAAACCACCGAGTTGTGAAAGCGTTACGAGCGGTAAAACGACCAGGGTGATCAACATAATCCAACCCTGAACAAAATCAGTCCAGGCAACGGCAAAAAATCCGCCCAGCAGGGTGTAAAACACAATTATTGTCGCACCGGTTAAAACTCCAGATAGATGTGGCCAGCCAAAGGCTTGTTCCAATGATTTTCCAGCTGCATCAAATTGGGCGGCGATATAAAATGCAAAGCAAAAAGTAATGATCGCAGTCGCGGTCAGCCGGATCACCGGATCAAATTTGCTAAATCGCAATTCGAAAAAACGCGGTAAGGTTAAGGCACCCAACTGTTCACTGGCCACTCTCAATTTACGGGCAATCAGAAACCAGGAAGCTAATATGCCGGACACACCACCTACGGCAGTCCAAAAAGCAGGTTCCAGTTTAAACCCTGAAGGATCCCCCAGACCGGAAGCGTAGGCCAGACCGGTTAATCCCAACAGCATCCAACCACTTTCCCCGGAAGCGCGTTCCGAGAAGGCTACTACCCAGGGTCCCAGCCGCCGTCCTGCCAGCAGATAATCGGGCAAAGTTTTTGTAATCCGGGCTGCAATGATACCAACAATCAGGATTCCAACCAGGTAAACGATAAACCCGATTGCTACCGCCGACATAAATATTCCTCCGAATTTTCCGGTCTATTAATAAAGGGTAAAGCGATCATCTATTATTCAATTTTTGCAGAACCATGAATATTAATTTTAACCAATCAAAGTTACAAGGCCAATCAGTAGACAGTAAACACCAAACCAGTGGAACTGTCCGGAGCGCAAAGTCTTCATCAGCCATTTCAGAGCAATTATTCCCACCAGCAGCGAACTGAAAAAAGCCACAATCATCGACAGTGTCAATATTTCACTAAACCCGGTTGAATATAAATCAAGACCCGTTAGAAATCCGGCGCCGATTATCGCCGGAATAGCGAGTAAAAATGAAAATCGGGCTGCCGTGGGTCCGGCTATACCCAAAAACAGCGCGGTAGCAATAGTTATACCTGACCGTGAAATCCCCGGTGTGATAGCCATTGATTGAGCAATACCGATGGCTAACCCGATTGGTATTGTCAATTCAATACCACGCGGTTTTGCAAACCGGGTAATTATCAAAGTAAAGCCCGTAAATAATAGTGCTCCCGCTACCAACATGATATTGTCAAAAGCCGATTCAAACCATCCTTTAAACAGTAGACCAATTAGTACAGCTGGGATTGTTCCAACAATGATTATTAAAATAAAGTGTTGCGTTTGTTTAGTATCAAGTGACTGCAATAAATCCAGCAAATCTTTACGAAAGACTATCAGGATACTGCATAGTGAGCCAAGGTGGACGACAACTTCAAATGATAAACCAGGGACAGTTACACCGAGCAGATGTTCCGCCAGAACCAGATGCCCTGAGCTGCTGACAGGCAAAAATTCGGTGAAACCCTGTAGGATTCCCAGTAATATTGCTTCAAATAAATTCATTTAAGTTAAATTTTCAGGCGGAATTTAGGCGGGAATATTATTTGTATAAAGGATCGTAATGCTGGGGATTATTTACGCCAGCCAAGCATGGCGCACATCCGTCCGGCGGCCTGACCAGCACGGCGGAAAGAATGGAATTGATCGGGATTGGAATAAGTATTCAGACCGGTGTCAAAAATATTGACGGCTTGAAAACCTGAATCCAGTAACTCGCCAATTACAAAACCCGGCAGGTCCAAAAGAAAACGGTCTCCCGAACCGGGTTGAGTAAACTGTTTTGGGAAAAGCCGGGCAACTTCCGGCCCTACTTCAAAATTTACTAAACGCAGGCAAGGTCCGATTACAGCTTTTAGCTGCTCTGGCCGGCATCCGACTTGAAGTATCTTTTCTAACGCTTGGGAAATAATTCCGGAAGCAGCGCCACGCCAACCGGCATGAATCAATCCGGTAACTTTTCGAAGGGGATCAACCAGGTAGAGGGGGATACAATCGGCGACTTGGAGCGTCAGGACCAGATTTTCAACAGTGGTGATTAATCCATCCGTAGCGGAGTAAGTGCCTGCTTGTTGTACGATCCGTACAGTGGCTGAATGAATCTGGACCGGATTACATAATTGACTTGGTAAACCCAGCTTTTCTATCAATTGCCCGCGCTTTAATTCAGCCTTATTATTGGCTGTACGAACTGAGATTGCAGCGACTAGCCCGGGAATATCCAACTGGGATGAAAAATCCAAAAACGATTCTTCCAACGACCGGCTCAACCTGATAATCTAGCGTATGTATTACGGAATAGCAGGATTAGAAACAATAATTGAATCGCCATTAAAAAAGCCAATATCGATTATTTCCTGATTATTATATTTCAAAACGCGCAGAGCGGAATTGACATTATTATTTTCACCGGCAAAAGTGACAATCTGGGTCAATCCAACAAACTGGTACAGGTTTTCTAATTCCGTTTTCGTGCCTACCCGGGAATTCAAACCAGCCTGGGCAAGATTCGATAATAACAACCCGCCGTCAAAACCCTGGTAATAATAACGAATATCAGAATCTTCATCGGCCCTTAGTTCCACCACTGTGGAAGAATCAGCCGGAGTCAGATAGTTGGAAACGAACAGCATGCCATTAAGGTGCGGGCCGATTATTTCCTGGCTCAATATTTCCAGGTCTAACCAGTTTTCATTGCCAATCAATTGAGTTTTTAGATTATAGGCTGGAAACTGGGTACCAAGAAATTGAATATGCCCAGGATGAATCGGTATAAAAATGCCTTGGATAGTTTCCAGAACAATCTTGGCCGAATCCGATCTGGTCAGCGGTTTATCATCGGACTCGGGGATTTCAAAAAAAATATCTTCAGGAATTTCAAACATGGCATCCAGACTGTCTATTTCCATCCCGAGATACTCATCATATTCGTCAGATTCCTGCAGACCAAAGGCGGTTTTCCGCAATGCCATAAACTGGCGGCGCAGATTTTCGGGAATACCGGGATACCATTCGACAGCAACTACAGTTTTTCCGAGCATATCAACCTCGGCTAAAAATGCATCGGCGAGAGAATGCCCAAAATCGTCATTAGGCGCGATTAGCGCGAGACTGTCCAGATCCAATTCCTGAGCAAGATAGCGGGCGGCCAGTTTACCGCGCGTAGTCAGGGTTGCATTCATCTGAAAGACGAAATCACCGATCATACTGAGATTATCTTGTGAACATAACGGTATAATAATCGGTATTTCGGCTCCCTGGGCGACCGTGGCAGCGGCAATCGAATTATTGGTCGTCAAGGGACCAAGGATTAATTTAATGTTTTGGTTCAGGGCGCATTGCCGGACGGCCAAAACTGATTCCACAGCATCGCTGTTATTATCGTAAATCGATAAAGCGACCCTGACCCCAGCCTTGTTCAGATCATCGATAGCCTGTTTTAGCCCCTTTAGGTAGGTTTTCCCCAAACCTGCTTCGGACCCGCTTAATGGTAGAATAACAGCCACTGATAAAACCTGTTGGCCCGGTTGATAGGTCTGGCGCAGGATAGTCCGAAAAAGGTCGTTATGTAATTGCGGCAATTCATCACGGCCGATTCGGTGTAATACTTCCGCTGCTTGATCCGGATGACCCGCCATTAAATGTGAAAAAGATAGTGTTAGATGCAGAATCGCACGGTTGCTTAGATTAGCTTCGGTAATCAGCAGATTTTGGATATAATCAACCGGTATTCCAAGACCGATCAAGCGCAGCAACCGTGAGTCAATTAAATCCTGAGTTGCGGGCTGTTCACTGAGCCGGCGGGCGGTAAGATACATTCGCAGAGCTTCATTCGGTTGTCCCTCTGTGATGAAAATATCACCGTAGCAAAAATGAATATCAGTGAGATATCTGCTGTCAGGAAACTGGTTAATAAAGCGCCGGCCTGTTTCCCGGGCTGCTTCCGGATTACCGGAATGGTACTCGGCTTTCATCAGCATCATGGTAGCGGCAGTTATCAGCTCCGGGTAACCGGATCGAACCAGTTTCCGGAAGATACCGGCTGCGTTGGCATAGTGTCCTTCATTAAAACTTTCCACACCCCGGTCAAATCGTTCCTGCCCGGAGCGATTAGTAAAAATGCCGAATTGTCCAAAAAGGCTGGAAACCACCAGCGCTTGTAGCAAGAGTAATTTAATGTATTTATTCAATTGGTCGTTAATGATGAGATATTTTCAGGCGTCTATTTAAAACAGAATTTACAATATTAAATTGAAATCGTTCCGTAATTTTCAACCTGTGGTTAAAACCAGGGGCTATTTATTTTTACATAAACACATCAAAACAGCCCTCAACACCTAAACTTCCCCATACGCTCCACTACCCCGATACACTCCACTTCGTTCCATTATCGGAGCCGTTCAGTGCAAGCTGCAGTTGTGGGTTAGTATCAACGGTCGCAACTCAGTATTTATGCCTTTTGGTATAATTGCGGAAAACCGCAATTACAATTAGCTTTTCAGCGGCCTCCTAGCACAGCCGATATTAAACCAACTAAATGATCAATTAATTTATGTTGGTGCGGGCCAGGAAGCAAATCGTGCCAATGATCCACATGTAAACGACAACGAGATAAATACAGTAGGACTCTTCATTAGATTGAGTAGTTGATCTACGTTACAACCCCGGTAAACAGCCCGTTGATAAGGTTATCCGTTCTATGTTCTACATGCTCCGTTCTACGTTTTACTGTCTCCCAACCTGCGCCAGAGCTTCGGTTGGCAGGCTGTTCCCGGTTTCCATTCTCCGTTCTCCGTGCTGGGTTCCAGGTTCTCCTCCGCTCCTCATCTCCTCTGCTCCCTGCTTCAGGCTCTTTGCTCTTGGCTCTTTGCTCCGTGCTCACTCCCCCCGGCCAGTCCCAGCTCCTCGGCTTTTTCCTTCATGGCGTCAATCACAAACTGGATATGCTGAGCCCGGTCAACACCGAGTTCTACAATACCTTTTTCCACATCTGCCCGGCTGACTTTAGCGGCAAAACTACGGTCTTTTAACTTTTTCGTCACCGATTTCACTTTAACATCCGCAACCGCTTTGGATGGGCGCACATAGGTTACGGCAAACATAAAACCGGACAATTCATCACAGGAGAACAGAGCTTTAGCGAGCAAGCTTTCCCGGGCAATTCCCGTATAATCGGCGTGACCCATGATAGCGTCCAGCATTTCCCGGGGATAACCCTTGGCTTTCAGGATTTCGTTTCCTTTATAAGGATGTTCCTCGGCAGTGGGGAATTTTTCATAATCAAAATCATGCAGCAGTCCGGTGATGCCCCATAATTCTTCATCCTCACCATATTTTTGAGCTAGCTTTCGCATCACCTGCTCCACAGCCAGACCGTGCTTGCGCAGGGATTCGGTTTTTGTATATTCAAAAAATAACTTCAGCGCTTCAGCGCGACTTGGGTAATCAGGCATAATTCCTCCAATTAGAATGTGTGAAATTACTTAACCACGTGCACAAATAAAATCGCCCCCGGATACGACTTGCGCTACGGGGGCGAAAACAGTTGTCAGGTTTCAGGGATTAGATAGAATCAGACGCCCATTACTTCCAGAACGGTTCGAACTACTGCCCCGGATGCGGTTTTCTTCACATTATAGGGTACCTCCTCATCACTCCAGGCGGTTCCGGCAATGTCGAAATGGACCCAGGGAATATCTTTGCCCACAAATTCCTTCAGGAAGGCAGCCCCAGCGATTGTACCGGCCTGCCGAGTTTTGCCCATATTTTTTAAATCGGCAATCTTCGATTTGACATGCTCGCAATATTCGTCCCACAAAGGTAATTCCCAGAATTTTTCACCGGTTACCATGGCAGCCTTCTTGACCCTGTCGAGCAACTCATCATCGGTTCCCAGAATGCCGGTGGCGATATGCCCCAGCGTAATCAAGACGGCCCCGGTCAGGGTCGCGAAATCAAAAATAAATTCCGGATCGAAGTGCTTACTCACATAGGCCAGAGCATCCGCCAGAATTAACCGACCCTCAGCGTCAGTGTTCAATATTTCGATGGTTTTACCATTGTAAGCAGTGAGAATATCACCCGGTTTATAAGCCTTGGCACCACTCATATTCTCAGTAGAAGGAATAGCTGCCACGACATTCAGTCTGGGCTTCAGTACCGCCACTGCTTTCATGACTCCCAACACAAGGGCTGACCCACACATGTCATATTTCATTTCATCCATTTTGGCGCCCGGTTTGATCGAGATACCACCGCTGTCAAAGGTCAAACCTTTGCCAACCAGGACAACCGGTTTTTCAGTGCCACCGCCATGGTATTCCAGCAGGATAAATTTTGGCGGTTCGTCGCTGCCTTGAGCAACACCAGCCAGGGCGCCCATGCCCATTTCAGTAAATTCTTCACGATCCAATACAGTCAGTTTCATACCGCCTTCCTTGGCAATATCCGCGGCAGTATTTGCCAGGTAAGTCGGTGTAGCTACATTACCGGGATGGTTTCCAAGATCACGGGCCAGACAAACTGCAACTCCAATCTTGCTGCCTTTCTCAATCCCGGCAGCATCGGCATTTAAGGCTACAGCACTGACTAATTCAAATTGGTCTTCATCTTCTTTTTTATAATTCAGGAATTGATAGCTGCCCATAATAACACCTTCTGCCAGGGCCTGACTGGCAGATACATCCGAACCAAATACTTCCAGTGCCAGGTTGGCATATTTCTTTTCGATAGCCATTCTAGTCACAGTAGCAGATGCCCGTCGCACCACTTCAAAATCAAATTTTTCCTTTTTCCCCAGGCCAACTACGAGAACGCGATAATCAGCAGCAAAGAATATTGTGGTTTCCTTGGCCTTTCCTTTAATATCCCCGTTGGCGATTGCTGAAGTAATTTGTCCCCCGATTGCCAGATCGACTTCCTGTCCCAGTTTAGTGAGTTCCGGTTCCTCAAATACACCCAGCGCAATCAGATCAAATGTCAGATCTTTCCAGAGTTTATCGGTACTATTCATTTGCATCAGATGAGCCATGATTTCTCCTCTATAATGATTTATTATTTTTGCTATAACAATTTAAACGACCATTAAAGTTAGATTACTTATAGATTATGTCTCAATAGATATCCCTTGCTTAAAGAAAATTGCGGTTTTATATTTTGTACGCCTTTTGTACACTGTTATCGAGATTTGAAAGGAAATACTATGGAATACGCCACTTTCACCCCTGTTACAGTCAAAGATCCATTTCATTTTTATCATCCCGGTGAATTATACTGTGAGCGCTGTGGACAGCGTTGGAGTCAATGTTACGATGATTACGCCGGCATGCAGGATCTGGATTTCATTATCTGCACCTGCGGTGATCCCATTTGCCAAGTCGGTGAATTAAAAAATGCTTAGTCCATTCCCCGTTTGATTTATAGTCTACACCTCACAACTTGTTCTATAACTTAAGGGCTGGCTTAGAAGTCAGCCCTTTTTGATTACAAATACAGTTCACTTTGCTCATACTCAGAATTATATATAAAAAAAGGGGCGTCAACTGAAGCCCCTTTCTCACAAAATATACTTTACTGTTTACTTACGGCCATCGACCAGGGCAGCTACAATACTGGGATCAGCCAGGGTTGAAATATCACCCAATTTATCGATTTCGTTTTCGGAAATTTTACGCAGAATCCGGCGCATGATTTTTCCGGAACGTGTTTTCGGTAGAGCCGGAGTAAACTGGATTTTATCCGGTGTAGAATGGGGACCAATCTCCCGCCGTACGGATTGAATAATATCCTTTTCAATTTCCGGGGTCGGTTCCACGCCACTCATCAAAGTTACATAGGCATAAATACCCTGGCCTTTGATATCATGGGGGAAACCAACAACGGCGGCTTCAGCCACGTCGGTGGCTTTACCAATGGCGCCTTCCACTTCGGCAGTACCAATCCGGTGACCGGAAACATTCAGTACGTCATCCACACGACCGGTAATCCAGTAAAATCCGTCCTCGTCACGGCGGGCGCCGTCACCAGTCAGATAATAACCGGGGTAGAGGGCAAAATAGGTCTGTTTAAACCGGGGATGATCACCATACAGGGTACGCATAATTCCGGGCCAGGCTGATTTAATAGCCAGCAGACCAGAGACACTATTACCTTCAATCTCTTTTCCATCCTCTGTTAACAGTACCGGTTGGACGCCGAAGAAGGGTAGCGTGGCCGAACCTGGCTTCAAGGGGGTCGCACCGGGCAACGGGGTAATCAGAATACCGCCGGTTTCAGTCTGCCACCAGGTATCGACGATGGGGCATTTGCCCTTACCAACAATGTTGTAATACCAATTCCATTCCGGTTCTTTGATCGTTTCACCAACCGTACCAAGCAGACGCAGACTCGATAAATCATTTTTGGTTACCCAATCGTTACCTTCCCGCATCAACGCGCGCAAAGCGGTAGGTGCGGTATAGAAAATATTGATCTTATGTTTGTCAACGATTTCCCAGAAACGACCGAAATCAGGATAGTTTGGCACGCCTTCAAACATTACGGTGATAGCCCGATTGGCCAGTGGACCATAGACAATATACGAGTGTCCGGTTACCCAACCGATATCGGCAGTACACCAGTAGATATCGCCTTCGTGATAATCAAAGATCAACTCATGGGAATATGATGTGAAGACTAAGTACCCGCCGGTAGTGTGCAGCACGCCCTTGGGTGTTCCGGTTGATCCGGAAGTGTACAAAATAAACAGCGGATCTTCCGCGTCCATATGCTCAGGTTCGCAAACAGAAGCGGCTTTAGCTACGCCTTCATGCCACCAGAGATCGCGCTTTTCTACCATATTTATCGATTCCCCGGTACGCTTCACAACGATTACATGCTCAATTGAAGGACATTCGGAAACTGCTTTGTCCGCATTGACTTTCATGGGAATATTTAATTTCTTTCCGCGTACGCCGGTATCCTGAGTGACCAGGACTTTGCACTTGGAATCATTGATCCGATCGCGCAGGGAATCGGAACTGAAGGCTCCGAAAACAATTGAATGTACTGCACCAATGCGGGTACAGGCCAACATGGCAATGGAGAGCTCGGGGATCATCTGCATGTACAGGCAGACCCGATCACCCTTTTCAACACCAATATCCTTGAGGAAGTTGGCGAATTTCTGTACTTCGGCCAGCAATTCAACGTAGGTAAATGAACGCGATTCATTGGGATCGTTCCCTTCCCAGATTAACGCTTTTTGGTCACCATGTCCGGTTTCGACATGACGATCTAAACAGTTGTAACTGACATTCAATTTTCCGCCGGCAAAATATTTGATATTACCTTCGACAAAATCAAATTCCTGGACTGTATCCCATTTTTTATACCAGGTGAGTCGTTCAGCAATTTCCGCCCAAAAGGCATCCGGATCTTCCACGGATTTATTATATAGCTCGTGGTATTGATCCAGATTTTTTATCCAGGCATGGTCGGAAATCGCAGCAGTTGGCTTGTATACCTTTTCAGACATGGTTATTAAGCTCCTATTTTCCTTGTGTAATGTTTAAGTTAAGTCAAATACAAATTTGATATGATGCAAATCTCTTCAAACCCGATCTTTAGTCGGTGAAATGATGCAAAAGTTTACGAACATTCTGATTTTACAGCAACTACAAAGGGATACAGACATCCGGTTTAATTATTAAAATTGTAATCAGCCTGGTTTGGCGTTTTAACGGGGATCGTAAATGTAATTAAGCGGACCGGTAATTACCAAAGATACGGAATCAACCAGCATATTTCCGGCAAATATTTTTATGCTGTGCCTTCCTGCTTCCATGCGCAGTTTTGCTTTTCGCTTTTCCCAGGTTTGTCCTCCGGTTTCAAATTTCAACCCGGATATTTTAGATTTGAATACAACCGGAAATAATTCATTCAAACGGAATTCCATTTCCAGATGCTTTGCGGAATATAAATTGATTTTTTTAACAATTTTAGCATAGCCATTCAGTTTCACCTCTAACGTGTAACGGCCGGATGTAAATAAATGGTTATTGATCGGAGTGACCCCGATTTCCTCAAAATTTGCCGTTACTTTCGCACCGGAAGGAATACTGAGAATTGTAACCGGAACTTGTGGTCTTACTAATGCAACAAGAACTATGAATGTAAATCCCAATCTGGTTGAATAAATCACTCACTCAACTCCACATTCTGTTCCTGTACCCAGCCGTAAACCGGATGAACTTTAGTTTCGTCACTTGTGACCATTTCTACAAAACCGTGTAAACGGTTTCCGGCTACTTTAGTCACAATAATGATATCCCCAGCCGCCAGGAAAAATTGAATGTCCGCTCCGTTTTCGGGTCCCCGCCGAAACGGGGTACCATTACTTTTAACCCGGTAAATAGCACCGATACCAGCACCGGTCGGGCTTGCGCCTATCAAAATTTGGATTTCGAACCGCTTACTTTCAGCAAAATCAACCGGAATCACACGGTCGGGAAATTTATGGTCAGTTTCCACACGTAGATAAAAATCCGCTGATGTTCCATACTGGTCTTTCAATTCAAATCGAAAAAATCCCAGACTATCAGCATATGTCAAACCGTAAACAGTGTTTTTATTCCGAGCAATTAGATACAGCCGAGCATTGTGGACCGGATTGTTATTTTTCCGCTGCAACACCGTACCAGTCACAATAAACGGTTTTTCGCGAATCAATACCTCGGAAAGATTAATAATCGGCTCTGCACTGAGAGAAAATAATAATTCAATAGTTTCGTAATCTCCACCCCGGGGTTGAATGATAGCCAGATTCCCCATTGGATCAGTGCTTAAAACAGCTTTCGGCACCAACAATTGTAATTGATCACCACTAACAAAGTCCTGCTCAATCAAGGTAAGTAATGGATTCTCACGATGAGTAATTCTGAAGTTGATTAATTGCGGTTGTTTATCCTCAATAAAATAGGGGACATTTATAATGGTACTTTCATATTCATATCTGAATGATACCCGCGGCTCCTGATCCAGCAGGATGGGCTCTTTTACTTTGTGGGTCATCAGCGCGCAACCGTTGATGATGAAAAGCGTCAGGGAAAAATAAGTAGTTAATTTCAAAACTGATAACTCTGCCAAGGATGGAATTTAGAATAAATTAACTTTCTATACCTTAAAACTCGAAACTTGATATAAAATTTTTATTTCCCATTGGCAAACCACATGATCTTATTTTAGGTTTGTACCCTGACTTTAAAATCTAATTTGGCTAAAAATTATTTTTCTACAGCTTTTCTATATTCGGTAGAGCATAAAAAATAAGCCCCGCATATCACCCTCGAGAAAAATTTTTCCTCTGAAGAGCACGCCACTTTAGCGGGGCTTGTACCTGAAGTTTATAGCGCGAAAATATTTCTGTCAATATTTATTTGTAGCAAAATTCCTTTTTTTTCAGATACTGCTTCCGCCCTTACTCGTACAACAACTACCTGAACCGCAACTGGCGGACTGCTTCTTTTTACTGAACCAGGATTTCTTACCAACCTTAAATCCGGCAGTATTGACGGTCGATTTCATCATATCCATTGATACCAGGTCGGCATCGTAAGTGACCTGGGCTTCGCCAGTAGCATAATCAACATTAACAGCACTTACACCATCAACTGCTTTCAAAGCAGTGGTAATTTTTGTCTCACAGGCATTACAGGTCATACCTTTTACATTCAAGGTTGTAAACTTGGTATCCTTGGCCGGCAATATCTCAAAAAGGAGAATTCCCATTACTAAAAGTGCAAGTACCGTCGAGAGTCGTTTTTTCATCATATTTCTCCGTTATTTTAGTGTTTGTTCAAATGGTAACACTATCCAACAGAGTTTTGTTCCAGTAATTCCGCTTGCTTGCGACCTTCTTCCTCATCGACGAAATAGAACAGGACCCCACCGATAACAAAAAGGATGATAATTGAGCCGATTCCCCAACGCGCTGCGATCTGACCGACCTCGAACATCTGTTCTTCCGTTGGTGATGGCGGCATTAAAATCCGGCGCGCAACAAGACCTACCAAGCCGATAAGGGCCGGACCGATAATAGCGGCGAATTTCCCCAGCATATTGTAGAATCCATAAAATTCGCCAGCCTGATTCTTCGGGATCAACCGGAAATAATACGACCTGCTCAACGCCTGAATTCCGCCTTGCACTAACCCGATGACGATCGCCAGAATATAAAATTCGTGGCGTTGGGTCATTTGCACACCCCAAATGGTCACGAATATATAGACCCCAATGGCAATGTAAATCGATTTGCGCACACTCCAATCCTGCCCGAGTTTACCAAAGATCAGGGCGGCGGGGAAGCCTACGAATTGGGTGATCAACAGCGCTATGATCAGGTCACTGGAATCAAAACCGAGGGACATCCCGTAATCGACCGCCATGCGAATGATTGTATCTACGCCATCGATATAAAACCAGTAGGCCAGGAGAAAAAGGAACACCATTTTCAAATGTCTGACCTTCTTAAAGGTGCTGAGGAACTGCTGAAATCCGGCAATGATATAGGATTCGGAGTCATCAGTTACGGCGGTGGATGATTTTACTTCCGGTACCCAGAATATTGTAATCAACGTAAACAGCCCCCACCAGACAGCTACCGACAGAAAGGAAAAAAGCACGGCCTGTTCGCCATTTGCCAAACCAAAGGCTTCCGGCATCTGGTACATCAACACATTTATTAAAAACAGTAATCCGCCCCCCAGATAACCCATTGCAAACCCAAGACCGGAGACATAATCGACCTTGTCTTCTCCCGTCACGCTCGGAAGCAGGGAATCATAAAATATATTCGCCCCGGAAAAACCGATAATTCCCATGGCATAAATAAATATTGCCCAGCCCCATGATCCCTCCTGCACCAGAAATAATCCGGCTGTCATCAGTACACCAAGGTAAGCGAAAAAGATCAGAAATTTTTTCTTTTTTGTCCCTTTATCCGCGATGGCACCTAATACGGGAGCCATTAGTGCCACTATCAGGCTGGCAATGGAATTACCAATTCCTAACTGAGCCGTGCTGGTATTGATATCCGCGCCGGCGCTCCAATAATGCTTAAAAAACAACGGGAAAAATCCTGCCATAACAGTTGTAGCAAAAGCAGAGTTAGCCCAGTCGTACATTGCCCAGCCCCAAACGGCTTTCTTCTCTTTAGTCATAAATCCTCCAGTTACCAACGATTTGATTCGATCCCCGGTCAGGGAAAACTAAGAAATTTTTGTTAATTAATGCTGGATTAATTTTGCTGATCTACCAGGCTTGAAAATAAGTTGTAAAACCCAGCCAGAAGGAAAAATCAGAATAGGCCTGGCGGGTAAATACTGGTTTGGAACCACCGATTTCAATCTCAAATGGAACCGGGCCGATTTTTTTTAAGGGATGTAGGTTACGGATAAATAAACTGATGCTCGGTGTTATTTGAATCATGCGCGTATCAAATACTATTTTCCCTTCATATGTGCGATACCGTCTGAAATCAGCCCAGTTCTTATCAACCGAATAGAACTTGTCGCGTGCTTTGAAATAGGCTTGTACACTCGGGCGGACCCACAAGCGATTTGGCCATATTTCCGCATTGACAGCAATTTTACCGGACCATTCCCAGCCGGGCCAGTAGCCAAACTGGTCACCATATTTCGCTGTAATACTATCGGGATGAGTCATATTCGTCCCTAGCATAGATACCGGAAAATTCAAAAACTCACGATTGCTGACACCTAATTCCGTGTACCAATTGATACTCATCATTCGGCTCAATATAGATTTATAAAATTCCCCAAAAAAGGATACGCTCCATTTGGTCACACCACTGCCTAATGATAATTTAGAGAATTGTTGCGGTCGACCATTTGCATCAGTTTTACTACTATTATACTGGCTTAACTTCCGAGCCAGAGGTAATTGAACTGCCACCCCAACATAGGCGGAATAGAAACTCTGCTGAGACCAGGCCGGTTTACCAGCCAGTAGAAAGGTCATTCTCATAGTAACATCACCCAGACCGGAAGCCTGGCGTGTGGATGGCAAATACCAACCAATTAATGAATCAATGGTTGTGCTGCTGCTGTCATCGCTGGCGAAAGGATTATACGCTGTACCGGCTATTCCGGTTTGCAATGGATCGGTGCCACCAGCCAAAGCCCATAAAACCGAATTGGTTCCATCCCAAGTGTACAGCCGTTCCTTAACTGAAATCAATTTTGCCAGGGTATCAGCATCTATATATATAGGATAGGATTGAAAAAATGACGCAAACGCAGTAAAAGCACCCTGAGCCGAATCATGATAAGCAATAAATTCCGGTAATCCATCGGCTGCAATTCCCTGCCAAAGCCATTTCCGTTCTTCTTCTAGACGGTTGTAATAAGGGACCTCAAAACTGAAAGTTACCCGGTTGGATACGCCGTATTCCAACTGGAAATCCTGCCTTGATAGCGTATGTTGCAATTTAGTATTTTTCAGATAACCGCCAATTATTACCGAATCCGGCCCAAAAAATACGGTACTGAAATCAGGCAACGTATCGCTCCATATGGCAGCGGAAGAGGATTGATTAAATCCACGGATTAGATCCCCGAAAGTGGTGGCACCAATTGATAATGAATCAAGGTGATGCAGATCGTAATAAGCATTGGGGTGAATATGATCGTAGTATTGGCGACCATAGCCATCCAGGTTAAAGTATTGCGGTCCCACGCCGGTGTAACCAGTGGTGCCTTTCCATTTTCCAAAACCAATAGTCTGTTTTACTGTCACACGCCAGGCATTATTCGGCAGGGTAAAATGTGTCTGGGACGAAGCCACACAAAAAATTATTATCAGAATTAATTGTATTTTTATAGAGTGCAAAGTATCAATATAGCAGGAATCGCTTACGGAACTCGCTGAAGCGGATCACATCATGGGTCCAACGGCCCGGTAAGTATTCCGGTTGTTTTTTTTGGGCGACGAAAGTGCGCAGCAAATCATATCCAAACAACTTATCAATATAATCGCCATTCCAACTGAATTGTCGTGGGTATAGCTGTTCAGTTAATATGATTATTGTAACGGCGGTCAATAATGGATCAAATGTTTCGCGATCAATGATCTCGATTTCCACTCCATTACAAGTCTGGCCCAGATAGGCGGGAATCTCAGCGGATGAATGTGTTTGATGGGGGGTAAAACTGACTGCTTTAAATTTGACTCCAGGCAGTTCCTGGCGCTCCAGTACCTGATAGAAATACAAGCCGGCAATCCAGGGGGCACCTACCCGATAAAAAGGCTTGTCAGTCCCTTTCCCCACACTAAGATTGGTACCTTCAAATAAGGCAGTACCAGTATAAACCAGATTAGTGATTAGTGTGTCAAAATCCGGCGCCGGCGGTACCCAGGGCAACCCCGTTTGATCGTACCACATATCGCGCTGCCAGTTCACCATTGGAATTACGGTCAGATCTACCCGCGCCAGATTCTTAACCCAGCCCATTTCATTGATCATCAACGCGTATTCACCCACCGTTAAACCATGCCGAATCGGGACCAGGTGATAGCCAACAAAGGATTGGTAGGCGGTCCGGACAACCGGGCCATTCATTATATCGCCGCGGATCGGATTAGGTCGGTCCAGCACAATTACCGGTATTTCCAGGCGACTGGCGGTCTCCATCATCTTGGTTATGGTCGTAACGTAGGTGAAATAACGGACTCCCGGATCGGCAATATCAACCAGAATCACATCCACATCGGTAAGGGTCCATTTGGGGGGAATCACATAGCGACCGAATAAATTGATTATCCGGGCTCCAGTCACGGGATCCGTATCCTCTTT
Organism: Fidelibacterota bacterium; assembly: GCA_013203115.1. Classification (GTDB taxonomy): domain Bacteria; phylum Fidelibacterota; class Marinisomatia; order Marinisomatales; family TCS56; genus JABMQW01. The sequence continues at coordinate 15,022 of JABMQW010000039.1, read as the reverse complement.
ACCAGACAACCGGACATCCTCATTTTGCCTTCCGAATAATCCGTGTTCAGGTGTAAATATTGTTTTTACGGTAATGTCCCATTGACTATTGATAAAATCGAGCAGGTGTTCACCGTTATGATTGACGGCGGTTTGATTACACAAAATGGCAATTCGTTTCCCTTGCAACGGTTCGAAATCCATCTGTTGGAGAATATCAAGACCAGTTAACACGCCGGGATAAAAGGATAGATCGGGAACAGGATAGATTTTGCTGTACCGGAATTCCTGCCCACCTGCCACAGCAACCGCGATGGCAATCACCAAAATGATCGTCTTTAAGTATCTATATTTTCCCAGGATCAAACTGCCCACAGACCAAATTTAAAGCGGATCGAGGGAATGGAGTAACTAATATATTGTAAGAATCTAAAACATTGCGAAAGTTTTACCTGCCCATCGTAATCCAAGTTAAAACTTTGCGAAGGTTTGGAACCTTCGCAAAGTTAATGATTCGCAAGGTTAATGATAGGTTAGGTAAGTGGCTGGCACTTTAATCGGGACAAGCTCAGGGTGACAATACTTCTTTATCGTTACAACGCCGGAGCGTTGCAACGAATTGGCATCCTTAAAAGGCTGTCTTAAAAAAGTTATCTATTCTGTCCCAAAATCCGGTTTCCCGATGACAATCGGAATGGCCCCGGTTCGGCTGTAACCAGAACTCGGTTTTATCCAGATTGGAAACAGCATACAAATGCTCACCCTGTTCCACCGGTACGGTCTGATCATTTTGTCCGTGAATTAGCAGAATATGGGCCTTGACTATGGAAATATTGTTAACGGGAGCTATTTCATCAAACTTTGCACCGATCCGGAATTCCATATATTTAAAAAACAACCAGATAAATGGTAAATAGGGAAAATGACGCCGGGAAAATTCCAGCTTCATCACTTCCGCCGGATGAGCAAATGCTCCTACGGTAACAGCGGCTTTTATCCGGTCATCGTGAGCCGCCGCATAAATTGTACCGGCACCACCAATCGACAACCCCAACACCCCGATTAAATCAGGATCAACACTCTCTTTTTGCGATATAAAATCTACTGCAGCAGTTATATCCTCGGCGAATTTCAACATTGAAGAAAATGTATCCTGATCGCTACTGCCATGGTGGCGAGCGTCAAAAGCCAGCAGATTATACCCACGACCATGCAAATTGCGAATGTAAGGCAGCATTCGTTCCACATTACGCGACCAACCATGAATCAGGATGATAGTCGGTAAACGTTCCATTCTTGCTTTACGATCAGGAATCCACCAGCCGTATAATTTACGAGCATTCTGTGTAGGAAAATGAATCTCCTGGAAATCAATATCATATTTACCGGGTGTATTAGTGTGTGGGGTTATTGGTGTACGATAAACCCTTGATAAACTTACCATTAATAAAATTATAATCCCTGTGATTATGCCTATCCAGATTCCGATCATTGTTGTGTACCTCTAATTCTATTAAATCATTTCAATTGTTCAATCAACTCAATCCAATGCAATACTGATTACTGATACCGCCCCAAAGCACCCATAACCGCCGTCCACCGTAATCACTGTTTCGTGGTAAGTCTGGGGTTTAATAGTCGAGGGACTGGTCTGATAGGCCGCCAGATTTGATTCATAGCCATAGATAAATATCAAATTAGGGACTCCCCCTAATTCACTTAAATCCATTTTAACTTCCATGGCATCTCCGTTACTGATCAAGCGCTGATCAATCACATCTAGCTCAGAAAATACATAAATATCGTACATCCTGATTGAACCAGCAGCAGCCAACGAAAACTTAATATAATTATTCTCAATTTTTATGCTGGAGCTATCCACCGCCGGTTTTTCAGGAATCACAACCGTACCAGTGAGGGTTGGCAGCTCCGGGGATTCGATAATCAAACCATATTCTGTCCCTGACAGGGGCAGAAATCCGGGATTGGTATAAATTTCATTGTGGACAGTGTCAATCATGTAGGTAAAATCCCATTCTGCTGAATCGATAAAAATAGTTACCGTCGCATTCCTGATAAAGGCATCAAATTCCTCGGTCAGCTCCTCTGTTTCCCAGGCGCGTTCAACATGCAGAAATGACGTACCGGGCTGGCCGTCATTACATAAAACGCCGAATACATTATGCCCCGGTTCAAATTTTTGCGCTATGATTTCCGTGGGCATTGGACCAGGATCCTGGGGCAAATCGCAGCTAATTATTATAAGCATAACAAGCAAAATAATTTTTCTGTTCAACATATTTTCATGATCCTAAAATTTGATACTGTACCCTGCACTGACCATAGGAAAATAAGCAATATCAAAACCATAATGACCATATTCCGGAATATAGACATACATGTACGGATTACGTCGGAGAAACAGCAGGTTCTGGATTGACAAAGTAAAATAAGCTTCATCGGAACCGATGTACTCCGCCAGATAATATCCAAAGCCACCTCGTAATTTTTTCTTCCAACCGATATCCCAGGCAACCCGCGCGGGATAGCGGACATTATTTTTATCAGGCGTATATGGCTCAGGAAAAACACCGACTGAATTTGCCAGAGGATCATAGGTATAATGATTGAAATTTCCGGTTTCCCAGGTGCGGGGAAATCCGGAAGTAATTTTTATTGTTGTACTGGCAGTAATATCATCGGTCAATTTAAATAGCAATACAGCCTTTAAATTATGGGTTTGATCACCGTCAAACAGGAATGATTTCCCAGCTTGTATTGAGGGATAATTGCGGGTTGAGCGCGACCAGGAATAACTGGTCCAACCAGAAAGACGTTTCCAGTTTCCGCGTACTAAAAACTCTGCACCATAAGCTTCACCACTGCCCTGTTCTAATCCTGCATTATAAGCGAAAATAGAAGCGGAAGATGAATTATAATCGAAACGGTAAAGAACCGGTAATTCTTTGAAATAAGCCGATAACGAATAATTTAACTGCCTTATAAACTTACCTTCCATACTTAGGATGTAATGCAGAGAAGTCAATGGCACTTTATCAATTAAGGGATAATAATAATCCAGGTACTGGCTAATCTCAACATCCTGAGTATTCATTGTAGCAATATATTGATGATAGCGACCCCAGGCGCCCTTGATTGTTGTATTACCCAATTTTAAAGCAAATGAAGCTCGTGGTTCACTGCGCCATTTTGATGCAGATTGAAAACGCGCTTGGCGTATACCAAATTTCAACAATAGCGCTCCCAGAGCGATTTTATCCTGCAAATAAAAAGACAACAGAGCAGAAGACAAATCAGTAATCGATGACTGGTTACTGAAAATTCCGGTATCATTATAAAAATTATACTGATTATTCTCGACACCTAATTTCAATGTTTGATTGAAAACCGTAAAATAAGTCAGGTTTGCTTTTGTTGTAAAATCCGAAATACGGTTTATTATGCGGGTAGTATATTTCAGAACAACATCCACGTTATTGATTGAATCGTAAGCACTGAAGCTGAAGAAATTTTTATTATCCACGCTGAAACGGGAGAAATAGCAATGGGTTTCCGCTACCAGGCTGGGTATTAAGATGGAGCGGGTTTTTACTCCAAGAGCCAGATTAGTGGCGTCGGACAGGAATCCAAAACTATAATCCTTCATGTACGGTTGAGTAAAATAGATACTGAAGCGGTGGAAATCATAATCCATATAATCCCGGGCATAAAAGGTCGATACACGAACTTTAGTCTTGCCAATCGTTTTTTGCCAGGCACCATTGAAATCACCCATATAATTGGGCATATTCATTAAAACCCGGTTTACCAATGAAGTTAAAACTCGGCCCGACAGCATGGCAGTTCCACCACCAGACACCGGAAATTCAATGGCCCCTTTAAATCCTGACGTGGAAGGTTTGAATTCACCCTTCACCTCATCCTGATGGCCTTCCCGGGAAGAAATATACAGTATTGATGAATTACGTCCCCCGAATTCGGCGTCGTAACCACCTACCAGCATTTCAATGCTCTTGATAGCATAGGGATTGAAAATGGCTTGTAAACTGAGCATGTGCTGGGGATTATAAATCGTCATCCCATCTAATTGAACCAGGTTTTCGCCCGGGTCACTACCGCGCACATAATATAAAGGTGACATAGGGTCAGATATGGTGGTACTAGGTGAATACTGTACTAAGCGGAATACATCCCTTCCCAGGGTTGGTACTTCGCGCAATACCACCGGATCGACTTCAAAACCGGAAATATCCATATCCCGTTTGATTATCTTTCCGCGATTGGCAGTAACGGTAATCGATTCACCCTGGATTGCAGCCTGATCCAATAGGACCGTCCCTAAAAATTTATCAGATCGCCCCACATTCACTTTCTGCGATACTAACTGGTAAGCAATATGTGAAAATCGAAGAGTATATTCGCCGACTGATATGCCAGTGACCGTGAAAAAACCGTTCCGGTCGGTTGAGGCGCCATAATTAGAACCATCAATAATTACGTTAACTCCTATTATCGTTTCACCTGTCTCCCGGTCTGCTACATAGCCACTCAAATTGGCACCCCGCAGGAGGCCCATCAACGAAAGACCAATTACCAACCAGATCCTCATGGCAGATTCACTCCAATCGTCAACAATACTCCGGTTTCAAAACGGTCAATTAATTCCGGCAAGCCATTAACAAGCTGGTATAATCCTAATCCGGCAAAAATACCGCGGTAATAGCGCGGGCGATATTCGACACTGAAATTCCCACTTAAATTAACCAGAAAAATATTCCACCAATCTACCACTTCATATTCGGTCGTTTTGATGCTGTTAAATCCAAAACGCCCGGTTAGCCCAGTACGGATTTGCCAGCTATCATTCAAGCGGAAATACCATTGTTTATCCTTGCCACCGAAACTAATCGATTCATGAATTGATGATCGACGATAATATAATCCGCGGATACCGCGACTATACCGGTCTACTTCATCAACCGGAAAATCCAAAGACAAACGCATATCAACAACATAGCCATCATTCAAAAAGACCAGATCAGACCAGACCATCATTTGCCGACGATAGGGAAAGGGAGAAATTCGCAAATCGAGTACTGGATTGGTAAGGACTTGATTCTGTAGATCAAGCCAGGTTTTTATCAATAAACCCATTCGCTCTTCCGGTTTTAATTTCCCTTTGGCGTCAGATCGTATATTCCACTGCCAATCCTTGATTACAGTTCCATTTTCATCCACCAGACGCGAATACCCATTTAACTTAGCGCCCTTGGAAAAGACGGTGTTACGATCAACCCAATAGGTCAAGTTATCGATGATTAAATGGCTCTCCTGGGACGGTGCCAAGTAATCATTGAAATACCAATTACATAAATCCGCTAGCGGCATCTTGAGTATATAATGTTGATCAACCGGGATATAATACCATTTCTTTTTAGTATCAATTCCAATTAGACGACCTGGTCCGGATCGGTAATCCTTCACAAATTGGAAGGAGCTTAATGTGAATAAAGAATCACCGGCAATCTCCACCGTAACTGTGTCAGCCACAAAATTAGGAACTGTCCATTTTTTGGCAACTAGAGTACTGGTAAATAGCGCGAGCACTAAAAAAGATACACTATATTTTTTAAACATGATTGAATTTTAGAAATATGATGTAATCGGATTACTAACTCCGCCAAGGACAGCATCTGGTGAATATCCTACTCGCAATTTTGCTTTAGCTTGCATTATTTTAGGACTGATTTTGCTGATTTATTATTCGGGGTAATATGAGATTGATCCCAGGTTTTTCTTTTGTATCTGACCGATGCCAATTAAAGAACCAATTGAATTAGAATACAGGTCAAAATTATATATTGAACGATTTATAGAATTGTGACAATTATCACCTGGAATTCAATTGGCAATTTAACTCTGTCGTCGCAAAATCGATGTATCTTTGAAGGCCTGGGCATTATTTGCGTATTTCAGAAAGAAGGCCTGCAAGTCCTTGGTATTGGCCGTTAATATTATAGCGTCATCTATCTTTTCATAGGACAAATTAGCACTTGAATCGGTTAAGGTGTTTTCAAGCCAGCCATGATCCATTAAAGTATAGATACAACTATCGGGATATATTTCCATTTTAGCAAATAGGTGAGCTCCAATTAAATGCATATTGTAAAAACTATTTTTAATACCGGGTTCTTCGGGGTAGGTATCAAGAAACAGATAGGCACCCAATTTTACTAAATGGGATTTAAATTGCGCCGGCTCACCCTCTTCTGAAAAAATCAAGCTGTAGCTGTTTTCCCCTGCTGCGATAAATGTCCATATATTATTTTCCTTATCGATCCAGGTACCTATTAAATCTGTTGAAAACACCAAATCCTCTTCGGTATACAGGGGATGTAGAGAGCGGATACAGCCCATGAAGCATAACACTACAAGCAGAAATACCAAGCACCATCTAGTAGATTGTAATACCTTCATTTTGCCTTCCTTTATTAATAATTGTTGCAAATTTACCTTTACTAAATATTAATAAATATAATCATTGTCAATGCGGAATAGACTGAACCGCTTTTAATATATCTCGGCGACTTACTTGTCCAACCAATTTTCCGTTCTCCAAAACCGGAAACCGGCGGTAATGACAATCCAGAAATTTTTGAGCCGTACTATGAATACTCGCATTGATATCTACAGTATCCACTTCAACGGTCATTAAATCAGAAACCAGGGCACCCATACCATCATAGTACGATGATTTAACAATCGTGTGCATACAATCTTTTTCGGAAATAATACCAACCAAGTTCTGATCTTTATCCAGAACCGCACCACCGGATATGCACGTATCAATCAATTGGTCAATAACTTCAAAAACGTTCTGGTCAGGTCGAAAAGTAATTATGTTTTTGACCATAAAATCTTTAACAGCAATTGGTATACTCATTGTTCATCCTTCCGATATTAATTACTGCCCCTCAAATACTCATCGAATTGAAATTAACACAAATAGCAAGTGTTAGAAATCCCATTCGGGCTTTGGCTCAGGTAACCGGAGTAAAACATCCAATTCCATAATTAATTCCTGCGGTGCTTTCAGATCATCAGTAATCGCCAAACCGGAGGCGGGACGAACACCCATCCATAAACGAGTAAAAGCACCCACAGATGCAATTAATGTTGGTATATCTGGATTTGTTCCGGGATGAGCATTGGAAACCTTCCCCAAGGTAACTATATAATCTCCTGCCACGCCCTGCCACGGACTGGAATTATCCAGATAATTAGAAATTGGATCACTCAATTTCAAATTAAATTGAGCCTCACCAAATGGCAGGTGAGTTTTTCGCATGCAGCCTATCAAATCGCAAATCCGAATCTGATAATATGCTGTCGCCCGGTTAATATTCTCAAATTTATTCTTCTGGGTTAACTGACGCCAGCGAAATGGTTGTTTGATCAAGTCCTGAACCTGAATTCCCGCCGGTTCGCGCATCCGTACCATCCGTATCTGGTCGCCAAAACTTTTAATCAGAGCCATCAGTTCCAGAAACTGATCGGCCTCCTGAAAAGCATAAAGAACTACTTCATACGGGCCGATTTCACCATCGGACTTACACCAGATAAAATGGGTCAACTCACCGTTTTTACCATCGAAGTACCCTAGGCCAAACCCGTCTTTAATCCAGTGAAGCTCAGCCTGAACCGAATTGATTTTGGTAATGCTAATGCTGCCGTGTCCGCGGCGACGTTTTTCAAGAGCCTGCTGAATTTCTCGGTAATTATCTGCTGTCAGCCGCTGGGGCGTACGCACCTGGCGGTCAACAACCAGGTTGGCCGGATCAAAATTAATCCAGTTCTCATATACTCCCGAACCGAATCCCAACCGATTGTAGTAGCCCTGCTCAAAAATACCGAGTCCGGCCACTAAGGCTCCTTCAGCTGCATCCCGGGCGATAACACGAGCGGTAAGCTTGCCAGCTAAGCCCTGTTTACGAGCAATTCGGCTGGTTACCACACCAGTAACGGCAGTAAAGGATAAATCTTTGTTCAGATATTTTATCACCCCGGGCATGGTTCCTGCAAAACACTCTGCTTCACCATTGATTTTAGCAATTAACGCCCGCTGACCATTAAAATAGATCCGCGCCCCTTTTTCCTGCTTTTTATTCTCTATCCAGCCCACTTCTTTAAAAATACGCATGACTGCTTTTTCGTCTTGCTCAGGCTGATATGTAACAATTTCCATTATCTGCGCTCTAAATACGGTGAATTATTTAATCGGAAAATTAAAATAGGTTTCCGGAAAAGGCTCTTCAATTAAATTAAAATGCCACCATTCCTTGGAATAATTCCTGAAACCATATTTCTCCATTATCGATTTTAATAATAAACGGTTTATCCGCTGCTCTTTGGTCAATCGCGGTTGAGCCGTGTGGGATAACTCGTGGAAGCAATCAAAACCGGAACCCATATCAATGCTGTTATCCAGTGAACGATTCCGATTTCCCCGGGAGCAATCACATTGGTTAGTAATATCGAACTCCTTCTGTTCCGGCACCGGTAAGGGTACAATTGTCAAATCCACGGCTGATCCGCGTGTATGACTGGAACGGGTTGCAATATATACTTCCTCCAGCAGAATTGGTTTATCCAACGTGGGATAAAATTCAAGTTTGGTTAAGGTATCGCCAAAATCCGCGGCCCAGCGGACAAAATGATCCACCGCTTGTTGAGGCCGGTAGGCATCATAGATTTTCAATGACATGCCAAATTGGTTTAATTCAGCCTGAACCTCGGCCAGGGCTTCTGCCGCCTGCTTGGTGATTATCCCTACGGGTGCCTGATATCCATCAACCTGAGCTCCCAGAAAATTATATTCGCTGTGATACCGGATTTCCAGGACAATATTGGGAACAACATCTTTAATATAAACAAATCCATTCGGCAGTGAACCAGCCGAAAGACTCGTTATTAACAGAATTCCTGCCAACGATAATTTCTGCATATTTACTCTATCAGTTAAGTTGAAGCTGATTTTACAGCCGCGATAAACGAGGCTAGTTTTTCCATATCAAGGGAGTTCCCGGACCGAACACCGGAGCAGACATCAATCCCAAATGGCTGAACTGTTTGAATAGCCTCACTAACATTTCCCGAATTTAACCCGCCCGCCAGATATACCGGTACATCTACCAGCTCAACAATCCGACGACTGATTTCCCAGTCATGGGATCTTCCGGTTCCTCCCAGCTCTTTTACCGGCAAATCGGGATTTCCTGAATCCAGTAATAAGCCATCGACTTGAGGAGCGATCTTCAGAGCTCTGTCGATCGAAGCCGGCCCGGTTACATGGATTACCGGTACGATGTCTACAGCCGGAAACGCCCGTTTCAATTCCCGGTAGGTACCATTTTCCAGCCGGTCGCACAATTGAACGGTACTCACGCCACAGTATCCTATCTGTTTAAAAAGTGCCGGAACATCACCTTTAGAAGTCAATAAAAAAGTGTTTATTCTAGGTCCAATCGCTGCGGCAATTTTTGCCACTTCAATTTCGGAGATGACACCGGGACCGCTGGGCATTTCCGTGACTAAACCGATGGCAGAAGCACCCGCCTTCAGGGCCATTTCAGCCTCGATGGTATTCCGGATACAGCAGATTTTAATTCTGATCGACATATTCAGTGAAAAAGATTGTCCCTGGATCGGGGAATAATAAAACCAATGAGCCTAAAAAAGGAACTACAATCCTGATCCCGGTTTATCACCTATCGAAGGTTTAATTACGCTTCCCTCCCGCCGTATTGCTGTACCAGGAACTGCTTCAATTCATCGAATGAATCGAAAAGTTCTGTGGCACAGGCCAGAATCCAGCCGCTGATCTCTTCCGCTGGGAGTTCGCAAACCATATACACCTGCTTGCCTGAATGATAGGCCATTGTGACTTCACCCTGGGTTCCGCCTCCCCGGGCGGCTGCCTGATCCCAGTAACAGATTAAATAATCGCAATCATTTTGTACGGCCTGAATATCATGGTCAACAAACTGGCGGACAAATGTGCGATAGCGTTCGATATCAGTATTTTTCCATACTCGATAATCTTGTGCATTCTGGTTACCAACCAGTTTTTCAGTTTCCGTTACCGGATTAAATACCATATGACCCAATTCCCGTTTCAGCCACAGTTCAATTTCAGTTCGCCAGGATTTTCCCTCATCGGGTACATACTCCATTGCACCGGACAAGTAGGCTTTCATTGTTTTGATTTAATTTTAAATATAATGCTGTTTATCCCAAACCAGACTGCAGTTACTATTAAAGGATATGCTACGGATACCCAATCAAAACGATTAAAAAACAACCCGGATCGCAGACCACGCATTAAAACGCTGGTAGGGAGGTTAGAGAAGAAATTGCTCATAAGGGAAGGATAAAACTCAAGTTCCACTATAATTCCTGAACCAAACATTATAAAAATAATAAATCCCAGGATGATAAACATATATGTAGTAACCCGGTCAGTCAATAAACCTACTGAGACAAAGGCATTAGCCATAACACCATTAAAAAGGATTAAATAAAAAATTATTATTATATAGTCTAACAAAGTAAATGAAGTCGAAATCAAAATTGATAAAACTGCGATACCAATTACAACATAAGTAATAGATTCAATAATGGCTGTAATAACGATTCCACCAACGATTTCCACCTTGGAAATTGGAGTCAGCGTTATCGGTTGTAGAATACGACGGTGTATCCGTAAATCAAAAAAATCACGGTATAAAAGGGGGAACAGGCCAATTATCGCGACTATCATAACCAGACCGGGGAAAACCCAATGCTCATAAGGGATACCATCGATTGATCGACGAATAACATTGTTCATTATCGAAACAATTGAAATATATAAAATTACCGGAACCACCAAAGCCAAAGTAATTGAGGATAAAATTCGGTTTTGAGTCAGCCACCAGCGTCGTTTTAAAAAGGCTGCTATCATTCCAATCCCTTTCTAGCGTAATTGGTATCCATTAAATCCTTTAAACCTAGTGTACTGACGTGAAAATCAGTCATAACCGCATCTGCTGCTTTTTTTAGCACATGGAAAAATACCCGGCGCGAGCGACCATAAAAATGGAAAGTATTGCCAACGCGACTGGGGTTAACCACCGTTGAGACTCTAGATAATTCCTGGTAAAGATCATCGGAAAGTTTCTCGAACTCAACCCGAAATTGGTGATATTGATTGGTGGTAGCCAGCAATTTTTCCAAAGTTCCATCCAACACCATGTGTCCGTTGTGTAAAACCAGGATACGATCATTAGCAAGCTCCACTTCGCGTAAATCCTGGCTGGCATAAATAATCGTACGCCCTTCTCGCATTTCCGATAGTATTTCCCATACCATGCGCCGGGAATCGGCATCCATAAAGGCGGTGGGCTCATCCAGTATCAAAATCTGGGGTTCTTGAACCAAGGCTCGTACAATCAGAGCGCGCTTTTGAATACCAAGTGACAAGTCACCGGTAGTTACGTTAAGATAATTCTCAATCCCCAAACGTTGGCTGTATCCTACGATCCTTTGGTCGAGTTTTTCCTGAGGTATCTTGTGTAACGCTCCGATAAAATGAATATTTTGTTCAACGGTTAACCAAGGATCAAAATCCGGTTCATGAGGAACATAGGCCACTACTCGGCAAGTTTCAGCACGGCGTTTAACCATATCCAAACCATGCACATAAACATTCCCGTAATCGGGCTTTTCATAACCTGCTAATACATGTAATAATGTAGATTTTCCTGAGTCGTTGTCACCGATGATAGCAACTAACGACCCCCGTTCGACGCCGAAAGACATTCCGGCCAAGATAGTGCGACCACCGACCAGTTTACCAACTTTTTTTAAGGTTATACTTGCTTCCATACTCCGGATACTTGGTATTAGTTATTTGATTCTGGATACTTGGTTACGGGTTCATTGTACAAGTAGAACCGAAATTCAATACAGGTTTCCTGATCCCCGACTTTTATGCTGATTTAATGAGCTTCAAACCAGTTGTCACCTACCCCTAAATCTACAACTATTGGTACATTGAGGGGCAGGGCATTTTCCATCTCGTAAACGACTAAAATGGTTAATTCATCCAGTTCCCCTTCCGGTGCTTCGAATAGTAATTCGTCATGCACCTGGAGGATCATTTTTGCAGCCAGATTACGTCGGATTATTTCAGCATCGATTTTAATCATAGCCAGCTTGATCATTTCCGCCGCAGTCCCTTGGATAGGCATATTGATAGCCATTCGTTCGGCAGCTTCCCGGCGCATGCGTTTGTCACTGTCACAATCCCAAACCGGCCGGCGACGACCCAAGATGGTTTCCACATATTTTTCAGTACGTGCTTGCTCCAATGTACGGTCAATGTAATCTTTAATACCGGCATACTGTTTAAAATAGCTATCAATCAGGTATTGAGCCTCGGCAAGCGGTAATCCCAGTTCCTGACTAATACGGAAAGGTCCTGCCCCGTACATTATCCCAAAATTGACTATCTTGGCTGTTCGACGCATTTCGGGTAACACATCCTCCTGGGAGACACCGTAGACCAGACTGGCCGTGCGCGTGTGGATATCCTCATTATTGGTAAAGGCCTCAATCAGACCAGGATCAGCACTCAGGTGGGCCATAATACGCAACTCGATCTGAGAATAATCCGCAGCTAGAATCTTCCAGCCCTTTTTCTGGACTCGAAATGCCTTTCGTATTTCCCGGCCTTCTTCACGTCTGATGGGTATGTTCTGGAAATTGGGATTACTACTTGACAGCCGTCCGGTAGCTGCGATTGTCTGGTTGAAAGTGGTGTGAATCCGGCCTGTCTCCGGATTGATTAATTCAACCAGTGCATCCAAATATGTCGATTTCAATTTCGCCAGCTTGCGGTATTCTAACATCAACCCTGGTAAGGGGTGGCTATCCTTGAGTACTTCCAGTACATTTTCAGCGGTGGATCGCTTTTTCACTGGTTTTAATCCCAGCAAATCAAATAACACCTGGGCTAGTTGCTGGGTTGAATTGATATTAAACTCCGTGCCGGCGACTTTGTGGATTTCAGCAGTTAATCCGGTCAATTTCTTGCCAAATTCGGCCGACATTTCCACCAACATATTTCGGTCAACAAAAACACCGTTATACTCCATCCTGGTCAATGCTGGTATTAATGGTATTTCAACTCGATTGAAGAAATCTTCCAAGCCCATTTTGGCCAGTTCTTTTTGGAACAGGTAGGTTAATTGACCGGCTATGTCAGCATCTTCGGCGGCATAGTGAGCAGCTTTTTTCAACTCCACTTGATTGAAGGAGATTTGGTTCTTTCCCTTACCAATCAGATCGGAAATCGGCACCATCGTATAATTCAGATACTCCCGGCTCAGGTTATCCAATTTATAAGAACGAAGTTCCGGTTTAATCAAATGGGCGGCGACCATTGTATCAAAGACTATACCCTTAACTTCAATACCGTACCGTTTAAGAATCAGCGCGTTATATTTAATATTCTGACCGGTTTTAGCGATATCGGAATTTTCCAGCACCGGTTTTAATATTTTTAATACAACAGTTAGATCATCGACACCAAAATTATTTTTAGTCTTATTCAGATAATCCACCGGAATATATACACCGGCATCGGATTGACAGGCAAAACTGAAGCCCACTATTTGCGCCAACATTGGGTCGACCGAAGTAGTTTCAAGATCAATGGACAGGATATGATCACGTTGGATAGCACCAATAAAAGCAGATAGATCATCCAATTCGATAATTGTATGATAATCCTTTTTCGTTTCTACAACCGTTTCTTTACCGCGCAGAATGTCCAACTGCCGGTTTAAAGCGTTGATTTCCAGCACCCGGAATAAATCCTCAACAGCATCAAAATCAAAATCCCGTCGTACCAGATCAGAAATAGAATAATCCAACTCCATGTCAGTATCGATAGTTACCAGTTCCCGGCTTAACAGTGCCTCCTCCTTATATTCTAAAAGACCGTTGCGGACCCGCTTATTAGTAACTTTTTCGGCATTTTCTAGAACTTTTACTAGTGAACCGTATTCCTGGAGTAATTTAGCAGCGGACTTCTCGCCGACTCCTTTTACACCGGGAATATTGTCAGATGAATCGCCCATCAATCCCAGTAGATCGGTTATTTTTTCGGGCGCTACACCCCATCGATCAATAACGCCTTGGCGGTCATAGATTACCACTTCCTGCGAACGCCGAACAGTAGTATACAGAAATACATGGTCATTTACCAATTGCATAAAATCCTTATCACCACTGACAATATATGCATCTAAACCATGTTGAGAGGCCTGTTTAACCAAAGTACCGATTATATCATCTGCCTCCCATCCGGGTTTAACCATCGTGATGATATTCATCGCAGCCATCAATTTCCAGATATGAGGCAGTTGATCCACCAGTTCCTCAGGCATCTTTTCCCGGGTAGCTTTGTACTCCGGGTAGCGCTTATGTCGGAAGGTCTTTTCCTTGGCATCAAAAACGGCTACGAGATAGTCCGGTTCCTCTGTTTGAAGAAGACGGAAAACCTGATTAACAAAGCCGAACAAGGCACTGGTATGCAAACCGTAACTGGTGATCAGCGGATTGCGGATGAAAGCAAAATGCGCCCGGTATAACATGGCATAACCATCAATTAAAAATAATTTTTTTCGGTCGGATTGGGGGATAGTCATGGCCGCGAAGTTACGGCTGGACTAAAAGAAGCTCAAACGACGAATTGAACTAATCGTTTAGTGTTTTGCAGTATATTACACACCATCTTAACAATTATGTAGCAGCTTACACAACAAGTTTGAATTCAGGAATTAGTATTGTTTAATTAATTGATTAGCTTTAAGGTTCATCTGACTTTTGGAGGAATCGTAATGAAAATAACATTCTATGGCACCAGAGGATCAATACCTGTTCCCGAACCTGATTATGTGGAATTTGGAGGAAATAC
>JABMQW010000038.1 GCA_013203115.1 Fidelibacterota bacterium | reverse complement strand
GTGATAAGGGGAAAAAAGACAAGGGCAAAAGGGAACAACAGAAAAAAGCCAAGCGTGATATTAAGGAAAAACGAAAATTGAGAAAAGAAAAGAAGAAATAAATGCCCAGTGTTGTTTGGTGACCTTAAGTCAAGCACGGAAGTTGTGTGCTAGTTAATAGAAAAGACAATTCAAACCGTCGCAACTAGCGGCCTAACGTAATAAAACTCACCAATTGACGAAGCGTCAGCATGCAACACCGGATAGCACCTGCACAACATGTTTGAATCACCGAACGGACGTAGTTCTTCCCTCCCAGATCTAATGTTTGGGCATAGATATACTTTTAGCTTTCACAGTTGACAATTATTCAGTTAGGGTATAATATGTTAAAGCTATTAGACAGGGGCGGGCTGATTTTTATTAGACTCTACCCTTTGGAGACTGGGTTTTATTCTTGTGTAGCAATGCAGTTCGTCCCTGTGCCAGATTTGTCTTACCTGCGTCATACCAAGTATTCATTTCCGACGATAATCCAAAGAACTATATATCCACTGTATAGCTAACTCTTTTACTGCTTAGATTCTCCTATAAATATCAGGGTATGGGATGAAAAAATTAATAATCATTATAGTATCAATTCTTTTTTCGATGTCTAATGGTATCGCTCAAACAACAATCGCAATAATCGATTTTGACGCTCGTGATATTTCAGCCAGTGAAGTTGCTACACTAACCGATCGTTTCCGTGATGAACTAACCAAGACCAAACAATATATCGTTATTGAAAGAGGTAAAATGGAGGAAGTTTTGCGTGAGCAGGGGTTCCAACAGTCTGGATGTTCTTCAGATGAGTGTGTTGTGGAAGTTGGCCAATTAATTGGTGTACAGCAGATGGTTGGCGGCAGTATCGGCAAAGTAGGCAATGTATTTACCCTATCTGCACGAATCATTGATGTGGAGTCAGGTACAATCCTTAATGTTACCAATTATGATCATTTAGGTGATATTAGCGGTCTATTAACAGTTGGCATGCGAAATGCCGTACAGCAACTATTAGAAGGCAAAAGTACCAGACTAGAAAGTGAAGTTGTAAAATCGAATGAATACACAACTCCTTCTGTATCTAAGCAGACCGAACCGGAACCAGAGCTTTATAATGACTGGATTGAAATGGACACGACTACACTTTTACTGGAACCGAAGGCCGAAGCCACCGGTGAGGAATTTGTTAACATCACTGATCTGGATATAGCAGAAACTCCCCTGCCGGAACCGGAGCCAGAACCGGACTATACACCGCAGGATCTTTTGGAACTGGGACGTTTTGTGGAAGCAGCGGGAATCTGGGAAATTCAAAAAGGAACAACCCCTAAAAATTATACCATTAAATTATTGGTTGCCTGTCAGGAAGGCTCCATTAATGATGCCTACCGGGCATTAAATAAACCGCCGGACTTTTTCATTCTACCCAGGATCGTGCAGGGACAAGCTTGCTATGCTGTCTGCTGGGGTGATTTTGCTTCCAAGCGGGACGCCAAACGGCGCTTGAAAGAAGTTCCAAAATGGTTTAAACGCAGTGGTGATAAACCGGTTATGACCACTTTTGCCAAAATCTATAAATAGCGGCGGGTGGATCGGCGCGGCTGTATCTACCAACTGATCCGGTGAAGAGAAAACATTCGGTTTGGTTTAAACTGGGCCTGATCTTGCTGGCTGTCAACTATCCCCTGGGATTTGTCAGCCTGTGGCTGACTGGTGCTTTATTCATCAAGACGCGGGCAGCGATCTGGCTGGCGGTAGGAGGCGGTAGTTATTTATTTTCGTGGTTGCTGTTATTGACCGGTTTCATGTTGACCGGCCAGGAAGGACTGCGCCGGATGCGGTTTTTCTGGCGGCGAACCAGGCGACGATTAAAATTGTTACACTTGCGAGTAAACAATGAAAACAGTACTGGTACCCCTGGCAACGGGGTTTGAAGAGATTGAAGCAATTACAATAATTGATGTTCTCCGCCGGGCTGGCGCGGAAGTAGTCACAGCGGGACTGGAGAAACGCAATGTTACCGGTTCCCATGCCATCCACCTGGTAGCTGACAGTGTTTTAGCTGAAGAGCTTGATAAGGACTGGGACCTGATTGTCTTGCCTGGTGGCGTTCCCGGGACGCCCAACCTGGCCGCTGACGAGCGCCTGATAAAGCTACTACAGACCCATTTTGGAAAGGGCCGGTTAACGGCTGCCGTCTGTGCCGCACCCTCCATCCTGGATCAGGCGGGACTGCTGGCAGATAAACCAGCCACCATTCACCCGGCCTGGGCGGAAAAACTGGAAACGGCCCGCTATACCGGAGCCCGCGTGGAAATATCCGGTAAAATTGTGACCGGCATGTCCGCCGGTACAGCCATGGAATTCGCCTTTAAGCTGGTCGAGCAACTGTTTGGAGCCGAAAAAGTGGCTGAGGTCAACTCCGGCATGTCCGCTAAATTATAGTAAAGTGTTAAAGTGTTTTTGGTGTGCAATTGTTACATATAAAAGTCAGGTAACATACATTTAAGCACTGCCGGGGGATTTTCATTTTTTGATGTAATTTTACCCCGTGAATACCCTCAGATTTGACAGCATTAACACCCAGACCCTGAAATTCAGATTCTCCATCCCATGAACCGCAAACTCTTCCTTTTTGACATCGACGGTACAATTCTTTCTCCCGGTATTTTGCCAAGGCGCATATTAAACAAAGCTTTTTTCGACCTGGCCGGCGCCAGTCCCGACCTGCAATTTGAAGATGTAGCCGGTTTGACCGACCCTTTGATAATTACCAATGGCTTGAGAAAACTGGGGATTACCGATGGTGTCATTCCTAAACTGGCCGTCGCTATCCTGGAACGATATCTAACTAATATGGAACGGGATTATCCGCAATCCGATCTGCCGGTACTGTACCGGGATGCCCTCGATTTCTTAGATGCCGTACAGGACGAACGGCATGTTACCGCTCTTCTGACCGGGAATGTGGAGGCCGGCGCCAAGATAAAACTCGATCGCTTTGGATTATTTGAGCGATTTGCTTTCGGCGCTTATGGTGACGATTCGGCGGATCGGACCCGTTTGCCGGGAGTAGCCCGTGTCCGTGCCCGGGAAGTATTGGGAACCGAATTTCGATTTGAAGATTTGATTATTGTAGGCGATACCCCCAACGATGCGCGCGTCGCTGCGCTGGCCGGAGCCCGTTCCGTAATCGTTTGCCGTCGCCCTGAATGGGAGCAAGAAATTTGGCAGGCCGGGGCCGATCTGGTCGTACCATCACTGTCCGATACTGATAATCTTCTAAAAAATATCGCTGATTTCTAATGAAACTGCGTCCACGGATACTATTTCTGGTAATCACTCTTTTGCTGGTTGTAATGACCAGCCTGTCGGTACCATTGTACTGGTACACCCGCAGTGCGCTGGAAGATGAACTGGATCTACATCTACTGACAACGTTGGAATTGGTAGCAGCCAACCTGAAGACAGAACTGGTTGCTCTCTTGGTTACCGAACCGGAGTTAAGGAGTGTAAAGCAGGCGGTTGAAGCAGATCTGGATGAACAGGTTGTCAGTCGCATTGAAGCACTTGCAATATACAATAAGGAGGGATTCAGACTGGCTTACACCGGCCGGTTACCCCAGGATCAAGCACGAATGTTGTTGTCTTTTTCAAAAACTGGGCAGGGTAAAGTTTCAGAAATTTATCAAAGGCCAGATGGTGGTTATTTAAAAGCAGCCATGTTGTCGATGACTTTGAAAAAAGGTGAGTCGATATTTTTGGTAATTTGGGGTGGAGCCGGGTTTATGTCTGTCATAGATCAAATGCTTGGCAGCCTGCTCTGGATTACACTTCTGGCGTTAGTCGCCGGTGTTGGGCTGGCGATTATCTTTTCCCGTTCCCTGATCCAGCCGGTGACTCAACTAACGGGCTATACCGCAGCTATCAGGCACAATATTTATTCTAAACCCCAAGATTTGGGTCGGCGGGATGAATTTGGGGTGCTCAATTCGGCTCTGATGGAAATGCACTGTGAAATCCAGGAGAATGAGCAGCGTAATAAAGAATTGTTGTCAGGCATTGCCCATGAGATTAAAAATCCGCTGGGCGGCATTGAAATTTATACCGGTTTACTGGAAGAGGAATTGAAAGATAATCCGGAGCACAGTGAATATTTAAATAAAATAATGATCGAACTGCAGAACCTCAAACGGATCATTCTGGAATATCTTGATTATGCCCGCCCTCCTAAAAGTAATGTCAAACCTCAGAAAATTGATACTATTGTCATCGATGCCGCGCGGATACTGGCGCCGGAAATGGAACAGAAAAAAATACGTTTTAAGTTAGAGGGGACAGGAACAATATCCGGGGACGAATCCAAGTTGCGGCGGGTGCTGGCGAACCTGTTGAAGAACAGTCTCGAGGCGGCGGCGGAAGGAGGCAAAATCGGTGTTACCATCGACGATAGTGGCAGCAATCTTGTAATGAAGATCAGCGATGATGGAGAAGGTATTGACCCGGAATTACAGGAGCGCATTTTCCAACCGCATTTCAGTACCAGGGATCGTGGTTATGGTCTGGGTCTGGCAATTGTTCGCAATATTATTGATGAAATGAATGGCACGATAGTTGTGAAAAGTGTAGTAGGGCAGGGAACCGACTTTGTGCTTACTTTCCCGATGAAATAGAATGAATACTAACGAAAGTATCAAAATTCTGGTTATTGAAGATGACAGTACCATGTGCGACGGTATGGTCACTGTGTTACGTAAAGAGGGCTATCGGGTCAATGTCGCCCGTGATGGAGCTGCTGGCAGCCGTCTCTTCAGGAAGGAACGACCGGACTTAGTATTGACTGATTTGAAATTGCCGGAAAAGAGCGGTATGCAGTTGCTAAATGAATTCAAGGCCACCGATCCGGATTTACCCGTGATCCTGATTTCTGCTTTTGGTACGATTGATTTGGCCGTCAATGCCCTTAAATCCGGGGCGTACGACTTTATTCCCAAACCATTTTCGGTTGATGAATTGAAGAATAAAGTGGCTCTGGCTTTGAAGATGAAACTAATGACCGTGGTGGACGATAGGACTGAAGATTCTTTTTATGGATTAATTGGTACCTCGGCGATGATGCAAAAAGTATTTGAAAAAATCAGTCAAGTGGCAAAAGTTGATAGTCCGGTTTTGATAACCGGTGAAAGTGGCACTGGCAAGGAATTGGTAGCCCGAGCGATTCATGCTGAAAGCAGTCGTCGAAGAAGGCATTTTCTCGCAGTGAATTGTGGTGCGCTGACCGATACTTTACTGGAAAGTGAATTATTCGGCCATGAAAAAGGTGCTTTTACGGGGGCAATCCGGCAGCATGCCGGGATCTTCGAACAAGCGGATGGCGGTACGATTTTACTTGATGAAATCGGTGAAATTTCAGTCGCTATGCAGGTAAAATTACTGCGGGTAATACAGCGCCAGGTTTTTCAGCGGGTCGGTGGAGCGAACGAGGTAACTACTGATGTGCGGGTCATTGCCGCAACTAATAAAGACTTGAAGACTGCTATTAAGGATAAGACTTTCCGCGAGGACCTATTTTTCCGTCTGAATGTTTTACCGCTGCGATTACCGCCTTTGCGTGAGCGCTCCGGCGATATTAAAGATCTGATCGATCATATCGTTCATAAAAAGTGTGCTGAATTAGGGCGTGAAGTACCTGCTTTCGATGATCATGCACTTGAAATGCTGGAGAACTATCCCTGGCCCGGCAATATCCGAGAGCTGGAGAATTTTCTGGAACGCCTGTTAATATTTTCCAAGGATGCCAGGATTGAACCAACGGCAATCTGTCTGGATGAACCGGACGAGACCTTTTCAACTGTCTCCGGGAAGCTAACTGACGTGCTAGAGGAGACTGAAATATTAATGATTAAAAGGGCTTTGCAGGAAACCGGTGGGATAAAACAACGCGCAGCCCGTTTATTGGGAATCAAGACCAGCACCCTTTACTATAAAATGGATAAATATGATATTGCTGCCGGTGAAAGCGGGTCCGAATCATGAAAAACTTCCGGCTGTTAATACTGGTGATTATTACCCAGGTCATTCTGCCGGGCCAGGATTTTGGCCTGGCCTGGGATAATTTGTTAACCATTGATAGTGATTTGAATTCGGTGTTGACCAAACTTGATAAGATTGTCGAACGCCAATCAATTTTACAGACCGAGATTGAAGTTTTAAAGACGGATCGTACCTGGTATAACGGCTGGATTAATGAAATGCTGTTGGCGCGTAGGACAATCACATTTGCTGCTCTGGCTGATTCTGTGGCAATCCTGCAAACCCGATCAGAACAGTTGAAAATTTCCCGGGAGCAGGCTTTGCGCAGCTTGAAAGAAGAATATACCAATATTCTTCAACAGGGTAATTTAACCGCTTCCGATAAGGAACGGGCCATCAGCCTTGGAACCTGGATGATGGGGCGGCCGAGCGGTAAAATTTATCTACCCGATTACACCACGCTGCTCAAAATAGAGTACGAGGACGAGCAGATCAGACAACTGGTTTGGCGTGATTTACGAATTGTTGTGGCAGCAAAATTAACTATCGTGGATTCGTTGCTGAATGAGCGCTTCCAGGAGCAGGAGTTATTAAAGCGCCTGAATGAATTTCACCAAGATCTCAGTCTGCAGCAGGAATCTAACCGTGATTTGGGCTCACCGGCTTCATCAAGATCGGTTTTTACCAGTGCTGAAGCCACTTTTGGAGACGGGGAAGCCGGTGTTAATAATGATCTGGATGGTGGTGGGAAAGCGATTCGGGACCCGGTTGAGATAGCCCTAGTTGAACAATCCGAATTGATTTTAAATCCGGAAGGAGCGGCAGCGGCCGGTACTCTGCCAGCCACCCGCAGCATCAGTCGTGAAATCTCGCGTTTGACCGTCAAACGTCGGCATTACCAGGAAATATTATTCCGTCTTGAAGCAGAACTATAACCGGACAATTAAACTATTCTTCCGAACTCTGTTTTTAATTATAGCCGGAACTTCTGCGTTGTTGTGCCAGCAGGCCGGCTTACAGGTGTCCACCTATTTTGATTCTAATGTCCGTGAAGCTTTAACTAATACCGATCAGTCGTTGGGATTTAAATTGCGTGGTAATCTGAGTCATCAGGTTGTTAATCGGAATTGGTTGCTGGAAGGGAGCCTACTTACCCAGACCTACATCGACGCCATTTCTCCGGCTCAGTCCAAACTGGTTGTCAATTCCGGTCTGGGTCTGCGATACAATCTGACACCGGTCATCCAGGCTGCGGGAGTGTTGGACCATTTCCAGAAATCATTTTATGAAGCGGGCTTTTCATATCGCTGGATTGACTATGCGCTGGTAGTTTATGCCCAGGCTTCAAGTAAATTCAATCTCAGCACCAGGTATTCTCAGCGTAGCACCAATTATGCTACCCTGGATTCGATTAAATTCTTGGATCAGACCCTGGAACTACGGTTTGGCTGGCGTCCCGGCTCGCGTTGGTTGCTGGAAGGTCTGGTGGCTGGTAAAAAAATCACTTTTCATGATTATCCGGCCCAGGGTGTCGTAGATGACACCGCCCTGGCCAGCCTGTCAGCTTCCCAGGAGGATCGTGCCCGCACGGTGCAGATTCATGGTCGCTACCATCATCGACTGATCCTGGGTACGATCGTGAGCTATGAAGCGGTCACCTCAAACAGTGTGATCGGCGGGTATAACCTATTAAGTGGCCGGATTTATCTCTCCTGCCGGCTGGGAAAGGACAACATGCTCCACTTTATTATCCAGCGGGTTGCTAAAAATTACCGCCGAGGTGACCTGTCCGGCGTGACCGCCTACCGTGACCCGGAGGAACGGATCCAGAACAGGACCTACCTGCAACTAGAACGTAAGATAAACCAGAGTAGCATCGTTTATTTCCAGGTCAGTCATCTGGCGAATGAAACACTGCTGAATCAAAATTACTATAATAAAACCATGTTGGAGCTGGGTTTTAAGTATAAGCTGTAATATAACCGCTCGTCATTACGGCATTTTATTGGATTTATTCTTTGTACCAACCTTAGTAGCCTTATCAGTTTTTTGATAAAAATTTCAGAAATCTGATAGTAAAAAGAAATTCCTGATTCATCATTATAGCACTTTACGTCTGACTCTTCGGCAATTCGATTGAATTTTCTCTATTGGCACTAGGTTTGATCTATTGCAGTTGTATAAAAATACAGGGAAACAATATGAATTTGAGTCAAATTATTTGCTTATTGCCTCTAGTATTGACGGTGACGCAGGCCTGGTACCCCGACTATTCGGTTATGGCCACTGATTATGTTTTACCCCGGGATTTCCTGGCACCGGCTCGGATCCAATCGATTGGACTACAGGCTTTGGGGCCACAATTTCTTAAGATTTATAATCACCCAGTCGATAACGCATTCCAGAATCCGGCCTACTTGGGACAGCAGGAAAAAAATTATTTCTATCTGGATGTGGCCGGTGATAAGATGGATTATTATGAAAATGGAATTTATCCTGTCTATGGCGGAACCTATCCGTACCTGGACTATGGTATGGGTAGTCCCAATTACTGGTCGCCTTATCGCGCCCTGGAAGCACCGGAAGAGGATCAACCAATCGCCCGGGTGATCTACCTTGGTAGACCACTGAAAATACTACCCCTGCGATTGGGCGCCACCCTGGAATATTTTTATGGCCGGGAACAGTTTTATCAACCTTACTGGTATGGCTGGGGTTGGAGAAATATGGATGCTGTTGGTGCGACGTACAATGAAAGTCTGGTAGATCCCTACGATGATTATCGGATAGTTGAAAGTGGCGAGAATCTCCAGGATGAACGGGGTTATCGTATCAACACTTTCGTTGCTATGCCCATCTTACCGTTTCTGACTTTGGGCGCTCGCCTGGCTGTCCAGGATAAAAATATTGACGGGAATTACAGCGATCTGAATATCCAGGACGATAATTACTGGGCCGATGAATACCTGAGTTATTATGATGTGGTTAAAACCCGCGACCAGAGCTTTAAGCAGCAGGATATCGCCTTGGGAGCCCTGCTGCAATTGGGGTCAGGGATTCAACTGGGAGTCACTGCCGGTTATGTCACCGGCGATATCGACCGGAAACTGGTCGAAAGCGATACCTCCCGGTATTTCAGTCGCTACTATAATAATCCCGATACGAATAAAGTAAATATTTATAATAACAACGGTGCCTATGCTTCCACCAAACAGTGGATTTATGACGGCAGTACGCGTTACGGCGAATTACACGGTGATATTGCCGTCAATCCTGATATAACCCTGCGCTGGTCAGCCTATTACGAAAAGCGCAGTGCTGAATTGGAAGAACTGGAAAACATGTGGCGTAGATCCTATCACTTCAGCCATTACTGGTCACACTGGGATAGTGTTTACCATGATTATGAAAATATCTCCGAGACTAATCTGGACCGGACCGGCAGTGGTGAATACCGGTTTGAGAACTGGCGTTTCTCCATCGGGGCTAACTGGCAGATGTCACCGGCTATCTGCTTCAGTGGTGGACTGGTATATGATAGCCAGTTGGATTCCAAAGACGCAACCGAGCCGTTTACCGGCAGCAAATATTCCTATTCCAATGACTGGTCCTATGACTATTCATCGGAGATCACCCAGAATGATGATAAGCAGTTCAGTTGGCAGCGGGAAGAAACCTATGTCACCCTGGCCCTCCCCACCGGTGTGGTTGTTGAGCTGGGTGAAGCCCTGGAATTGAGCCTGGGTTTGACCAAATTGATCCGCAGCACTGATGTCACCGAAAGCTATGATCTGATTGTATTCAGCGAAGAGACCATCAAGATTATCGATGGGATAATGATTACCGATTCTGATTCGGCCTATGTGGACGGCCATAAATTTCCCGGTATCCACACCTTCATCGATGAGTATCGCATGAATGCCGGGATCAGTTTCAAATACAAGGATAGTTTTAAAATAACTGCGGCCTTGGCCGAATCGATCTTTGAGCCCCGGTCCTTTAAAATCGGTGCCGAATTCCGCTGGTGATATGGCCTTAAATAAATAAAGGGAGTATTTATGCCGAAAAATAAAAAATTTCTTAAGCGTATATTACAAGTTCTGATGGCCTTGGGACTAATGTCCTGCTCTGATAATCTCACCGATGGTGGCTCCCAAATGGCAGAGAATCTGGGGAGCAGGTATGATGGCACCAAGGTCAGCGGCGGTTATGCCGGCGTCACTCCCGGTGGCAGCCAGGACATCGGTTATATCAGGTCAATTATCGCCGCTGGCAATATCCCGGATTCGTCCTCGTTTACATTCGAAGGTCTTTTTTCCGAACATGATTTCTACATCGATGTCGCCGCCTGCGATCAAACCATCTGTGTCGATTTTGCCCAAGCAGAGTACACGCCGATTGGTTTCGAAGAGAACCGGCGACTGGTTCAGTTACTTCTGACCTCTAATGTGGAAATAGCTTCCTTCCATCATCGGCCGACCCAATTTTTTGTGGTGTTTGACCGCAGCGGTTCCATGACCGGCGACAAGTTCAGTACTACCTGTAATGCCCTGTCGCAGTTAGTGAATTTTCTCGATGACGGTGACCAGTTTGGGCTGATTTCTTTTAATCATGAATATTCTTTAGATTGGGAGCTGTCATCTCTGGCTGACAACCGGGATAGTATTATTACCGCTATTAATGGATTAAGTGCTGGCGGCAGTACCGACATTGAATCAGCTTTGAGGGCAGCCTTCGTGCAATTGTCCGAAACCGATAATAGTGACGGTCTGGACCAGCGCGTCCTGCTGTTCACCGATGCCTTGCCGAATACCGGTAATACCGCTGAAAATGATTTTTTAATCCTGGCTCAAACCTATGCCGATCAGGGGATTGGTATAACCGCCTTTGGCGTCGGGCTGGATTTCGGAATTGAGCTGGCCACTTCGATTTCGGAAATCCGGGGCGGTAATTATGTTTATTTACGCGATACGGATGCTATTGAAGAATTGATAAACAAGGATTTTGAGTTTCTGATCACACCAGTGGCCTATGATTTCCGACTCCAGGTCGAATCCGGCAATAATTATAACCTGTCGGCACTGTATGGTCTGCCAGGCGGTACGGGTGGTGAATTCAGCCTGTCAGCCGCTGCCCTTTTTCTGAGCCGCAGCAAAGGCGCTATCGGACTGGAATTTATTTCGACCGGTTCAGATGCGAATGGCAGTATTGCCGAACTAAGTTTATCCTATGTCGAAGCGGAAAGTGGTTCCCCGATCAATGAAACCGTGGTTGTGGAAGCGGCCGGATTGATTGTTGGTGATTCGGAAATTAACTATGACCAGACCGGTGTTCAGAAGCTGGTGGCCTTGATCGAAATGATTAATGGGATGAAATACGCGGTCGGCTTATACATCGATGACGATATTTCCACCGCCGTGGAATACCTTGGTCTGGTTGCTGATCGTTTAAATGCAGTAGCAGTGGCGTTGGAAGATGAGACCTTGTTAACCGAACGGGACCTGGTAGTAGCGCTGGCGGAAAACATGGAATAAAATTATTATTGCTATCGAATCAAATTTCTGGTAACTTGAGCCGAAAGGGGGCTGAAATGAAACAAGCAGCTATTTTCATTTTAACTATTTTACTGTCTGCGGTTTACCCGCAGGATAATATTTTTGTAACCATCGAAAGTGATACCGTTACCATCTGGCATACCGTTACTACGCGCAATTGCTGCTCATTATTTGATCTGACGGTGCAGGTGGATGATTCGATCATCACCGTCACGGAAGTGGATACCGGGGGATATTGTTATTGTGAATGTTTATTTGATCTATCGGTTAGTATTACCGGTCTGGACCCCGGTACCTATACGGTTGAAATATTTGGAACCGACTCGATGTACCAGACCTACTGGGGCTCAACTTCTTTTACACTGGATGATATTACTCTTCTGGACAGCGAAAACTCCGGTTGTGTTCCCAGCCGGGAAGACACCAGCTTTATTGAACTGACCGTGGAAGGCGCCAATCTGGAACTCTACTGGGATACGCCATTGATAAATTGCTGCCTGGAGGAGGTTTGGGACTGTTGGCTGGTGGGCGACACCTTCTTTGTCACCATGACCGATACGGGCGCGCCCTGTGATTGTGAATGCCCATTCGAGCTGATCGCCGGCTTCGGCCCATTTTCACCCGGTACCTACGTACTGGATTTCTGGTACGGCCAGTACGGCTATCCCCTGTTTACGATTGGTAACACCCGCGACGGTATTACCATTATTCATCAGGAACAAAGCGATTGTTATTATCTGTCAACGGCGACCGAAACGGTTAGCCCGGAGAATTTTATACTTTACCCGGCCTACCCCAATCCCTTCAATCCCGTCACGACAATCGCCTACAATTTACCGTCCCGTCAGTTAGTCAGAGCAGCGATCTACGATCTGTCCGGTCGCGAAATTGTCCTCTTGGTTGATGAAAATCAATCTCCCGGTTTGAAGGAAATTCGGTGGGACGCCAGCCAATTGCCCAGTGGATTATACCTGTGCCGACTACAGGCTGGTTCGGCAACACAGGTTCGTAAATTGATTCTGTTGAAATAAGTATTATTAAACAGCAGCGCCGCTCTGACGGCGCTGCGCCATTTGTCGTGTCACTACAGGAGGCAAGGACATGCAAAAAATATTAATCTCATTAATTTCTGCTATTCTATTCTTATCCCCCCTGCCGGCCCAGATGCTGGCGGATATAACCGGGGATGTGGACACAGAATTCGGTGCCTACCAGCCCTATCTCGTAAGCGTCACCCCATCGCTGACACCCTATACAGTGGCAGCAGATTTCAGCAATGTGTCCAATTATACTGATTTCACCTTCTCGGCCGCTGATGATTCTCTTTTGCACCAGAATGCTTTTATGATCCGTTTCCAGCCCAATTCCCAATACGGT
>JABMQW010000037.1 GCA_013203115.1 Fidelibacterota bacterium | reverse complement strand
ATCCTGCTGATGGTTCAATTGATACGATCAGATTTATGGAATTTGCCGATGGATCAGTGGATACAATAGTTTAGGTAAGACCCACCGCGGTATGGCCAGGTCTTATGACGGGAATATGATCGTTGCCACCTCGGTTGCAGTCTATAAAGTTAATTACCAGACTTATGAGGCAATGGTCAAGTGGACTGCTCCGGAAGGTGCCACCCCATTGCAAAGCTTAGCTACTGATGATAATGGCTATGTATACACCCAGAGTCTGTGGGGTGGAGACCTGTTTGTACTTGATCCGGATGATCTGTCCCTGTACACGACAGTTACAGATGCGGCGCCTTTCACCAGAGGCGGCGGAGTTAACGATGATGGAACAGAGGTATTTGTCGGTCTGACCGGTGGTGGTGCGCAGCGCTATACCAGTGATTGGGGACCGGATGGTACCTATGTTCTGGAAGATACGGTTGGATCAGAAATTCTGGTTAACGGAATGAGCCAGTGGGATCCGGCGGGCTATCTATGGAATATTGGCTGTGATTCCGATTTAAGAATGTGGAGTTTTGATGCCAGTGCCGATTATATCGCTGCTGACACTACCAGTTTCTCCTTCCCGGGAGCTGGAGACACAACGATTTACGGATATGCGGCACCGCAATTTGTTAGATGTGTGCGTGACGCCGGATTCAATGTCGCCGGTGATAAATTCTACCTGGCTGATATGTACGGCTATACCATCAAAGAATACGAATATGTAGAGGCAAGTGTGGATCGTGAAAAGAACCAGCCGATCGCGTTCAAGCTGAGTCAGAATTACCCGAATCCGTTCAACCCAACTACAACCATACCATTTGATATTACGACTAATGATGTGGTGAAACTGACGGTCTTTGATATTACCGGTCGCCAAGTGGCCACACTGATCAATAAGGAATTACCTGTTGGTCATTACAGCCCGACTTTCGATGGTTCCGGTTTCGCTTCCGGCCCCTACTTCTATGAATTAGTTGTCGGTGATCAGAAGCAAGTTCAAAAGATGCTGTTAATCAAGTAAAATACTTACTTGGTAACTTTAAGGCCTTTGTGAAAGCAAGGGCCTTTTTTTTATTTTTAATGGGCGGTATATCTTGCCGATTTAGCTGTAATTTTAGATTCGTTAGAGAGCAAATAATGAAAATTAATTGGTGTTGATATGAAACGAATTTTACTGGTCCTCCCCCTGTTCGGGTTGATTCTGGCAGCAGATCCGCTTGCCGTTGAAAAAATTGGTCCACCGCTGTTGTTGATCGAATCGGAAACCTATTTTATGGATCCGCTCTGGTCGCCTGACGGCTCACAGATAGCCCTTACTGGCAGCAATTACAGCGGAATCTACCTTTATAATTTTACGGGTAATGAAATAACAGCGATTTCCACTAATTCATCGGCGGGCTTTGGAATGAGTTGGTCACATGCCGGTGATTATATTGCCGCCCGGATTTCAAAATTTGAAAATAAACGGCGCTCTAGTGCTGTGGCAATATATGCAGTTAGAGATGGTTCCGAAACGCTACTTTCGGATTATGAAACCCGCCTGCCGGGAACACCACGCTGGGTAACGGGGGACCAGACGCTGTATTTAACCGGTTCCAATCATTATCGGAATTTTCAGGTTCCACTGCGATCATACACCGCTCCAAGGATGGGCGAATCGGTGGTGTATGTGAAGCGGAATAAGATATTTTCCAGAAATCTATTAGCTGAGCGGGAAACCAGGATAGAATCTGTCGATGGCGAAATTGTCACCCTAACCGTAGCACCGGACGGTTCCAAGCTGGCCTATAAGATCTACGGTGGCGATCTGTGGATTTCTGATATTGACGGAAATAATCCGGTTAATCTGGGAAGCGGGCATGAACCATCCTGGAATCCAACCAGCGCTAAAATAACTTTTATGGTC
Organism: Fidelibacterota bacterium; assembly: GCA_013203115.1. Classification (GTDB taxonomy): domain Bacteria; phylum Fidelibacterota; class Marinisomatia; order Marinisomatales; family TCS56; genus JABMQW01. The sequence goes on along the minus strand of JABMQW010000037.1, from coordinate 9,008 downwards.
AACAGCGATGATGGGCACACTATTACCAGTTCTGATATTTATGTTGTCAACGCCGACGGGACAGGACGGATAAATCTGACCGATACAGCGGATATTTTGGAAATGCACCCGGACTGGTCTCCCGATGGAAAATGGATTGCCTATGATACTTATGAAAATGGGCAAATCTGGATGCAGGAGGTACGCTGATGGCTGGTCTAAGAATAATCAGGCGGATTGCGGTCTCTTTAGTGTTTTTATCATTGACTTGTGCCCAGGTTACCGGTCTGTCTAACTGGGATATCTGGATCGATGCGGGTCACAGTCAGGATGAGAATATGGGTATCTATGGTTACTCTGAAGCACGGAAAAATTTACGAGTAGCATTGAATCTAGAGGATTTATTACTTACTCTGACTGATATCGATACGGTTGGTATGACACGCCGCAACGATCAGGTACAGGTTGGTCTTTCTGAACGATGTTATATGGCCAATAACTGGGGTGCTTCCTGGTTTCATTCATTGCATAGCGATGCCGGTGGTTCATCGGCCAACAGTACTCTCCTGTTGTGGGGGCAACTGGCTAATGGCAATCCGGATCCACCGGTCGGCGGCGAGGCTATGTCAGATATAATGATCGATTTGCTGACCCGCGGTATGCGAACCTACACCATTGTTGGTTCAATTGGAGATTGCAGTTTTTATGGTTGTTCCGGTAGCGGTCCCTATCTCGCTATAAATCGATTGACCAATATGCCTTCCGAACTCAGTGAGGCCGGTTTCCATACCAATCCACGTCAGAATCAGTTGAATATGAATGCCGAATGGAAGCGGCTGGAAGCCTGGACCTTTTTCTGGTCAGTACTGAAGTATCATGACATTCCCCGTCCTTTTGTAGGTATTGCGGCTGGTATCATTAGTAATCTGGATACTGGCGTACCGATCAATGGTGCGACCGTAACCTTAAATGGACAAACTTATACCACCGATTCTCACACATCTTTATTTTATCAATATTCCAGTGATCCCGATCTACTGCATAATGGATTTTACTATTTTGAGAACCTACCGGATTCCAGTCTCGAATTAATCGTTACGGCCGATGATTTTTATCCTGATACAATGATGATCACCGTCCGGGATACCTTTTTTACTTTTAATGATTTTGAATTGTTGTCCAGTCGTTCACCTTATATACTTTCGACAATTCCGGTTGAAGGCGATACAGCCTATCCTACAATTGATGATATAATCATTAATTTCAGCCGTGAGGTCGATCCGATTTCCGTGGAAGCGGCCTTTTCAATTACGCCGTTCAGCGCCGGTACTTTCCATTGGACAAATGGCTATCAACGATTGATATTTACACCGGATCTGCTGGATTATGAGACCGATTATGAAGTAGTTATTGCCGACGGTGCTCATGACAGCTATGGACATTTGCTGGATGGCGACAATGATGGTCAACCCGGTGGTGATTTCATTTTACATTTCCGCTCCAGCGCCATGGATATCTATCCGCCGGAGATTGTTTCAATTTATCCGCCCGCTTCCGCCAACAATGTAGAATTACATCCGATTGTCAGTATTAGCTATAATGAAATTGTGGGACCTGACACAGTTATTGACGCCAATATCAGGTTGGAACGGCATGCCGATCATACGGATGTCGATTTGAATCGAGAGTATTATATCATTGATAATCGCACTGTAATCAATCTATTTCCAGTTGAGTTGTTACACAGCGATGAAGTATACGTAACCCGGGTTACACCAGGTCTTACTGATCAGGCTGGAAATGTTACCCAATCTTATGGTTCCTATAGTTTTTCCACTAGCTCCACGGGCTTAAATATTACCTACATCGATCCTTTCGAACAGGATATTACAGCCAACTGGAAACCAGCTGACTATAGTGGTAGTAATGCCGGTAATGTTCCGGATAGTATTGCCAGATTGGTCAATACTGACATCGTTAATCATCTGACCGGTAGTACAAAATCGTTGGAAATAAAATATGGTTGGGAAGTATCGGCCAGCAATTGGTTGCTCCGTGAATATCTTGCCGGTGGTCCACCCCGGAATGTTCATTTTAACAGTAATTATATCATGCAAGTATACGTTTTTGGCGACGGTAGTGGCAATCAATTTCGGTTCGCTGTGGATGATAATAATCTAACTGGTAACGCCAGCGATCATGAAGTCAGCCCCTGGTATACAGTTGACTGGTACGGCTGGAAGTTGATTTCATGGGATATGACTAACGATGGCACCGGTGTATGGCTGGGCGATGGTAATCTGGATGGTACCATGCGCTTTGACAGTATTCAGTTGACCTATACTCCCGGCAGCCCGGCTTTTGGGAGTTTCATCTTCGATGATTTACGCGTTGTACAGCCGGAAGTGGTAGGTGTTGATGATGTAAGCAACACACAGCCCATCGTTTTCCGCTTAAAGCAGAATTATCCGAATCCGTTTAATCCTGAAACTGCGATAGAATTCACAATTATTGAGTCAGGTCCGGTAAGTTTAAAGATCTACGATCTTTCGGGGCGTCTGGTTTGTACACTGGTGGATTCACGGCACGACAGGGGGACTTACCATGTCACCTGGGATGGACGGAGTTCAAACGGACAGCCGCTGGCAAGTGGTGTATATATCTATCGTTTGACCGGTGACGGCCATAGTATATCGCGCCAGATGGTTTTGATGAAATAGTCTTTTCCGTGGACACAAACACTTATTCAGGTATCAGATATGAATTGGAAGAAAATCATTCTCAGTATTTTCATTGGATCAATATTTTTTATTGGGTGTGGAAAAAAGGAGGCCACTGACCTGACAGAACTTAAAAGTCGATTGTGGGAAGGGGACCTGATTTTCAGGATCACCCCTTCCGATCAGGACCTCAGTATATGGGCAGCAACAGGCTCCACATTTAATCAGGTTGGAATAATTTTAAAGCGTAAGAAAAAGTTTCAGGTCTATACGGTTGATAGTACCGTACGCTATATGTCATTGGAAGCGTTTGTCACTAACAGCAGGAAAGGAAAATTTGTCGTTAAACGGTTAATAGACAGCTATGAGATGATTGACGAATCGATTGCCCATGCTATTCGCTTAGCTGCTAACCGATATGTGGGACGGGCTTACGATTATCAGCTTAGTTGGGAAAACAGCAAATTTTATGGACCTGAATTGATTTGGAAAATATACTACGAAGGCCTACTGGTAGAATTAGGGAAATTGCATACCTTATCAGATTTAGACCTGTCAAATAGGATGGCTCAACGATATGTTGATAAATATTTACAGGTTAAAAAACCAGGCGATTTTTTTATTGTTCCATTCTTCCAGATATTTCATTATGAACAATTGGAAACTGTCTTCGAAAGTGGATAAATATGTGATTTCCGATATTTATAAAATATTTAAATTAGTTTAGTAAAAAAAGATGCCACTCCAGATCGGGGTGGCGTCTTCATATAAATACCTGTTTTATTTATTCAGATACGTAAAACTTTATCACTTCAGGAATATCATTCGACGGTGTTGTGTAGCATCATCAGTGACCAATCGATAAAAATAAGTTCCCGAAGAAACCGGTTGTCCATATTCATTACGGCCATTCCAGATGATGGCATGATATCCCGGCTGGTAATAGGCATCGGTCAATGTTATAACACGACGTCCCAGGATATCGAAGATGTCCAATTTAACCAGCCCTGCTGTTGGTGCGGTGAAAGCCAGAGTAGTAGTCGGGTTGAACGGATTGGGATAGTTTTGATGCAGTACATATGACTCGGGAATAACCGGTTGATCTTCGTCTATACCAAGATCGGTGGTTTTCTTGATAATCCTCAGCTCGTCGAAATAGACCGCACCGCTGGCTGCTCCATTCTCAGTATCCCAGGTGAGTTGGAAGCTGTCAATTCTATATCTGGCGCCATCCAGAATCTCATTGCCGATCCAGCTCCCGACCAAATCCGGATTGCTTAAGTCCCATTGTATTAACCGCCAACCATACCAGTCGATCGTGAACCAAACCGATACTTCATGATTGGGCCAACTGGAGGATGTACCCTCATCCAGTGCAAATCTGAATTTATTGTTGCTGCCATCACCAAAAATATAGCACTGCAGTGTATAGGACGTGTCAAATTCAACCGCCCGCGGTGGTCCCTGGAACAAATATTCGCGGATCATATGTGGAGATGTATCCCAATCAGGATCCCAGACATAACGCAGTCGTGCTGATTTAAAGGGTCCGGTACCGGGAACATATACCTGGCTGTTGGTCATAAAATCAGTGCCGGCCAGTATCCCCACGGTTGAACCGCTGTAACCCGGTTCTTTCCAGTTGGAAAGGAAAGCGAAGTTATCAATCATGATGACTTCATTATACAATAATGCCTCGACCTGAATATCGGCTGTATCTTCAACCAGGGCATTCCCGGATGTGTCCAGGATTCCAGCGGTCAGTATCAGACTGTAATCAGCGTCCGGGATAAAAGCACCAGTTGGTTTTATAGACAAGACTGATTTTTCATCAATCACAAAGTGATTGTAATCGAAATCAAATTCGTTCCCGTTACTGACTAAGTTGATAGTGGCTGTGTCCAGTGTATTTTCATTAACAATTTCATCGAACATGATACTAACGACTTCTTCAGCATCGAGTGTTGTGACTGAGCCGGAAAAATCGAGATTGCTGTTATAAATTACCGGACTGAAAACATCAACTTCGGCTGTACTGAAATGTAGTGTGAATGAATCACCGGGCACACCATCACCATCGCCATCCAGCATTACGTCGTTAACATCACTGGCGGTTGAATCAATAACCAGCGTATAATTGGTGGCATAGGGCAGACTGTTGGTAAAATTGATTGTCAGATCATGGAGATCATCGGACCAGATAAAGTTGTAACTGGTATCAGGATTCAGACTGAGTGCATTCTCGGTTGAGCTTACATCCATTGTCTTTGAGAAATTGATTTCGATGAAAGCGGTGATGTTAATAGTATCACCATCAGTTATATTGGCACTTACTACAGTAGGTGCATATGAAGGTATGGAATCGGTTTGAACCGAGTTAGAGAACAATGATTCCTTCCAGTAGCGATTTAACTGAGTAACGGCGTAATTATACTGGCCATTGAAATTCTGCAGTCCATCAAATGCATCTTCAACCGTGAATTCACTATTCTCAAATTGAAGGCCGATTATGGTGGTTGAATCAACATCAAAGGAATCATTTTCGCTGCGATACAGCGCATACCAGTAATCAGCCGCTGTATCTGATGGTGTAACGGTTAATTCATAATTTATTGAATCAATTTTAACTAAACTGATCGCCGGCGGGCCCGGTAGCATACTTAATAGGTGATCGGTTTCACGAACTTTGGTTATTTTTGAAAAGAAAGTTGAGCCGGCCGTTTCCCAGTAATCATGGTAGTCCCAGGAGCCATAACTGAAGAATTGAAAACCATCGACCCAGGGAGCGGTTCTCGCCCAATTGATTATACTGGGATGGCGACCCCAGATATTATCCTCACTCAGACGATAGGAACCCGGGCCGGCTGAGAATAATCTTCCAGCGGCAATACCTGGTTGGATCCACTGGCTCCAGCATTCTGGACAGCCGCCTTCCAGCATGTTATAAAATGAAGTGGCGTCCAGCCAGTGATAATGCATGGGTGTCAATTGTTCGATAGAGCCTTCATTGAACCACTTAGCCGCATCCTGATACACGCTGCCATAGCCCTGCCAGCCGGACCAGTTATACTTACCGAGGGCAGCCACGGAGAGACGAACATGTGGTTTGACGGCCTGGATGGAATCATGCAGCATTTCTACGAAAGTAGTAACACTGCTGCGCCACCAATCTTCCCAGGTGGAATAACCTGCTGGGACACCAGCGGAATAGGGATGGTCAACATCATAGAGATAACGACCGGTTCGATCATTCTCCAGTGCACGGATCTGATCATCACTGATCATCCCGTCCAACTGACTTTCCTGCTCGACCTGACTGAGTCCGCTACGCAGGCTATTTGAATATTCATTCCAGCGGATATAGTCGAGATGTATTCCGTCAATATCATAATTATTCACCATTTCCATGGCCGCATTAAGCGTGTATTCCCGGACCGCCGTCATACCCGGAGACAGAGCCCGGCTCTCATTCATGGGAATTCCACTCTGGTCGCGACAGACCCAGTCAGGGTGTTCCGCGGCCGGGGCGCCAGCATGGAGGGAAGAAGCATGAAATGCATTAAACCAGGCATGAGCTTCGATACCTCTTTTATGGGCTTCCTGTATAACATATTCCAGGGGATCATAGCCGGGGTCGCTGTATCCGGCGTAATAACCCCATGGTTCGTAGGATGAATTATAGTAAGCGGTACCGCTTTGCCTGGCCTGCCACAAAACAGCATTCATATTGGCAGCTTTATGGTCATCAAGAATTTCCCGAACCAGAGCTTTATTTTGATCAGCCGACCAGGAACTGTGAATGTGTTCCCAGGTGATTACCCAAGTCGCCCGGAATTCCGTATTGCCGGTCTGACTCCAGCCTGTAGCCGCTAGGGCTGCGATTAAAAATAAACTGCTTAATCTTTTCATCGAAATAGTTTCCTGTTTGTTAGTAAATGTAGAATAATGGAATCTTCCTGGCCACCATTATTGTAACCACTCAAATTTAAACTTTACCGACGCTGGGTTACTATGGTTTTCAGCACATCCTCCTGAAGAGGCCATTTTTCCTATCCATTTTATTAGATAATATATTTTATTAATTTTGACACTGATTATTGAGTTGGATTTTTATCTTTGATAAATAAAGTACCGTAACAATTCTCATATACGACAATCAAAAAAAGAAAATTAAAAACAGGAAATTGAAAAATGCCCCAAAAAAAGTCTAATATTCATGAATACGAATATAAAGCAGAAATGAAGCAACTGCTTCATCTGATTATTCATTCTCTGTATACCCATCCGGAAGTGTTTTTACGGGAGCTGGTTTCCAATGCTTCGGATGCGCTGAATAAAATCCGTTTCCGCCTGCTGACCGACAGCAATGTAATCGATCCGGGTGAAGAGTTGAAGATTACCCTTACCTTGGATGAAAAGAAGCACCTGTTTACAATCGAAGATAATGGGATTGGAATGACAGAGCGGGACTTGAATGAAGAAATTGGGACAGTCGCGAGTTCCAGTACACTGGAGTACCTTGAAAAACTGAAGGTGGAGGGGAAGACCATGGAAGGTGATCTGATCGGTCAGTTCGGAGTTGGTTTCTATTCGGTCTTCATGGTTGCCAATGAAGTGACCGTCGAAACGCGCTACGCCGATGAAGGTTCCAAAGCCTATCGCTGGAAGTCGGATGGTAAAGGCACCTACACTATTGAAGAAATAGATCGCGAGGCACGTGGCACTAAGATATCCTTTAAATTGAAAAAGGAATACCATGATTTTGCAGAAGAGTGGCGGGTCAAAAATGTAATTGATAAATATTCCACATTCGTAGAATTTCCAATCATGATCGGGAAGGAACGCTTGAGCCGGATTGGTGCTATCTGGCAGCAACCCAAAGAAAAAATTAGCACTGATCAACTGACCGAGTTCTATAAATATATCGCTAACGATTCTAATCCACCCCTGGGACATTTGCATTTGTCTATGGAGGGTAAAGTGAATTTTAAGGCGCTGATATTCATTCCTTCCAAGGCACCGCTGTACTTCATGCGCGATAAGGAAGAAAAAACCCTGAATCTTTACGCGGAGAAAATATTCATCCAGGATGATGCCAAGGAATTACTGCCGGAATACCTGCGGTTTGTGAAAGGTGTGGTGGATACGGAAGATTTACCGCTGAATGTTAGCCGGGAATTGACCCAGTCCAGCCCGGTGATGCAAAAGATCAATCAGGTGATCGTGGGAAAAATTCTTGGATTATTGCAGGAGTGGGCTAAGAAAGATCGCGGTAAATACGATCGCTTTTATAAGGAATTCGGCCAGTACTTAAAAATCGGCCTGAATATAGATTTCACTAATCGTGATAAGTTGATTGATCTGTTCCGGTTTGAAAGCACTAAATCTGAGCCCGGTGAGTTCGTGTCCTTGAAACAATATGTGGACCGGATGGGCACGGATCAGAAAGAAATCTACTATCTAACCGGCGATGAACGTTCCTCGGTAATAAAAAACCCCAATCTGGAATATTTTAAAAAGAATGCTATTGAAGTACTGCTCCTGAGTGATCCCTATGATGTAATGATCGTGCCTTCGATTCATGAATATGATAAAAAAGCCTTGAAATCGATTGAAAAGGCTGATCTTGAAATCCATGGTGATCAGGAGGATGGTGAGGAAGTTCTGAACAAGGACCTGGCTGAACCACTGATCAAGGTTTTTAAAGAAACCCTGGGTGATAAAGTGAAGGATGTAATCGAATCCAAACGGCTAGTGAATTCCGCTTGTACCCTCGTGACCGGTAAAGACGCCATGGACGCCCAGATGGAGCGAATGATGAAAATGATGGATGAGAATTACACTTCCCAGAAGAAAATTCTGGAGATCAACACCAAACACCCATTAATAAAAAACCTGGCGCGCATCAACCTCGGCGACAGCAAAGACTCTATTCTGCGTAACAGCATCCTCCAAATGTTCGAAGGTGCCCTGCTGATTCGCGGCGATCTGGAAGCGCCTACCGATTTCATCGAACGGATGACGGAACTGATGACCAAGGCGACTAAATAAAAAATCAAAGTTGAGACGACTCATGAGTTGTCCCAACAGTCCATTTTAAAGGCTGCCATCCCGGCCAGGGGTGCTAGCCTTTATGTAAGCTGAAATTTACTGTTTCGTGACTCAATTGAGTTACTAATTCACTTCTGACAGATTGAAATCATATATAAATTTACTGGCTTAAATGGACAGTAGTTTTACTATTCTAATAAACGAAATGGCAGGTAGAATATGAGTAAACCAATTAAAATCGGACTTGTGGGTTTTGGT
>JABMQW010000036.1 GCA_013203115.1 Fidelibacterota bacterium | reverse complement strand
GGTCGGGTGATTGGCGAAAATAATGTGATTGAGAATCTGGAATTGGAATGTGATGGATCGGTCGATGTGGATTTCAGCGGCAGCAAAATAACTAATGCCGTTATAGATCTGGTGGGTAGTTCTAAAACCGAGTTCACGATGACTGGTGGTGAGTTGATCGGTAGTGCCACAGGGTCTGCTTCAGTCGTTTATTCGGGGGAAGTTGTAAATCAGAATATTAGTACATACGGAGGTTCTTCGGTACGAAAAAAATAACTGTCAACTGTTTGAAAAATAACTGAAACCGGAAGTCGCACGGACGCCGACCGGTTTCTCTTTTTGAAGATAGTTCCTTTATTGCTTGGTTTGAATTCTGTAGATTGTATCTGAGTTTTAGATTAATTGATTGGAGGATAAGACCCATGGTTAGAGTAAATCAATATGGAATGCTGTCCATCGTGATCGTGGCGTTTGCTGTAAACCTTGCCGCTCAGACATTGCCTTCGTCCTATTATGGTCAATTGTCTTTTGATTATGCTGGAACCATGAATGGCAGCTTCAACGCTGGCGCAACAGAATTACCGGATACGCTGGTCCCACCCACCAGTTTTGCCGGTGGCATCATTTTCAGTTTTAATGATACAACCCATATTCTGATGCCGGCCTATCAACAGATTACTGATTCGACTTATGATGTGTTCATCATCTATCTGTGCGATGACGGTGGTGGCGTCGAACCGCAAACCTGGACCCTGCCTGGCGATATTACTGATTTGCAGGCTTTAGCAGCATTTATACCGGGCATCGATTCTGCTTTTGTTGCCGGCCTTTTAAATCTGGTGGCCGATACGACCGGCGGTATTCCGGCTCTGGATTTATTGCTCGGACAACTGATTGATGAAATTGCGCCCTATACCTATTTTGCCGCTACCGGGACTATTCAATTGGACATTATTTCACCGGATACTATTGGTGGCGTATTTGCCGGCTCCTTCCTGCAGGCTGGTTTCCCGCCACCATTTATTACGGTGACTAATGGCGCATTTAATTTTCAGGGTGCCATATTGCCACCGTTAGCGACAACCCCCGAAGATGTATTACCTTCACAGGTGAAACTGCACGCAGCTTATCCTAACCCATTTAATGCTTCCGTGACGCTGGGATATTTCCTTAGCCGGTCGGCTGCGATTGAATTTGCTGTTTTTGATCTGTCTGGCCGGCAGGTAGCCGAGCTTGATAAAGGTTATCGCCAGGCCGGTAACAATTCTCTGACCTGGACAGCCAATGATTTTTCTTCCGGCGTTTATTTGGTTCGGCTGAATACGGCCAATTCTTCCCAATTTCAAAAAGTACTGCTGCTGAAATAAAATGCCTTCTGCTTCCAGTGATTGGCAACCGTTGCCACCGGAGACCTTCGATATCCCGGTCCATGAGATTCGCCGTGGTTACCGTTCCGATGTCTATTTCTGGCGCTCCAAGGTTGTTTTAGAAAAGGCCGGGATGCAGGATGAGGTCCTGATGCAGGTCTTTCAAAAAAATGATGCTATTATTTGTGGTATCGATGAAGCCCTGGCCGTTATCAAATTATGCTCAGGTTATTACCGTAATTCGGAACGGGTTTATTTCGTTTTTGATAATTATATAAAATTAAAGCAACAGATTCGTGCCACCTACCACAAAGACCGCGACACCTGGCGGCAAGCCCGCCAGCAGAGACTGGAGTTGGAACAGGAGTTGGACGATCTGTGGGTGAATACCAGCTCCGAACTGAAAGTGAGTTGTTTGCGTGATGGCGACCCGGTAGCACCATATGATACTGTAATGACAATTGCAGGACCGCTATACCAGTTTGCCCATCTGGAGACCATCTATTTGGGTGTGCTAGCCCGGCGAACATTGATTGCCACTAATGTAAATCGGGTTGTACAGGCGGCTAAAGGAAAACCGATCCTGTTTTTTCCAGCCCGTTTCGATCATTGGACTGTGCAGGGCGGTGATGGTTACGCCGCCCGGATTGGTGGTGCCGCCCTGGTTTCCACCGATGCCCAAGGTGCCTGGTGGGGTGCCACTGGCGCCGGAACTACACCCCATGCTTTGATTGCAGCCTGTGGTGGCGATACGGTGAAAGCTGC
>JABMQW010000035.1 GCA_013203115.1 Fidelibacterota bacterium | reverse complement strand
ATTATATGGTTATTGTATAGTTTCGCTGCTATCCGGTAATTCGGCGTTCTTATTTTCGATCAGGCTCCATTTGGCGCCATAAATTTCACCGCTGCTGCCATCTTTACCAGAATCAATTATCTGCAGTCCCTGACCCTGATTGAAATGCCAGAGTCCCAAGGTACTTTTGCTGGTTTCCAAATCAGTTGTTGGTTTAAAATTGTTCGTATATCGTCCAGTTCCAGAAATATGTAATTCGTCAAGCTGACCGGTGAAAAAATTCCAACCACCAAGATAGATCGGGTTATTATTATTGGGAATTGAACCCACTGATGTGTTCTCCGCAACTAAAACACCGTTTTCATACAAGCGCATTCCAGCAGTATCCTGAACACCGGCGATATGAACCCAGCTATTCTGTGCCAGGATATTTGGTGAAATCAGCGTTACGCCATCTGTTTCTTCGCGAGCTGTCCAAAATTCAAGGTGCCTGCTCTCATTGAATTTCAAATGAAATGCACCCTTTTTAGAGACGATCTGCTCTGAAATATTGGCAGCCGAAAGGAATACCCAGCTTTCTAAAGTAAGATTCCCCGCTGATAAATCATAGTTATCATTAGCATATATTTTCACATAATCGCCCGGTTCGAAGCGCAGAGCATAATTAGATACAATCTGCTTTTCTCCCGCTTCAGTAAGAATAGCTGTTGCAGGTGTTGATTGTTCCGAAGGTGTATCACCAGGGCTTAGTCCTGTTGCTGCACCGACAAAATCCTGCTGTTTTCTGAGTTGGGTTGAAATGCGCACCGGGTTGAAGGGACCAACAAAATCAAATTCGGTAATAATCTTTTTACCACCGGTAGGCAGAATTTTTACTTCTCCACGCATAGCTTCCAGATCTCCCTGATTAAAATAAAGCGTCAGGAGATGGGCTGGATTGGTGGGGCTGGTAATTCCAACAAAAGACAATTGTGTATCGTGGGTCAAAGAATCATCGGTGACAGTAAACTGGATTTTGTCGCCCAGTAAATCTATCCCTATACCCTCTGGGAATCCGGAAAAGTAATATTCCGGGAATTGATACAATTCGGTGAAAAGATCTTCCGGACGCAGAGATTGCCGGGCTGCGTCAATTCCGGGAATAAACAACAATGTCATCAGGTTATTATCGGTATCATGAATGATTTTGAAGGTTGTCACCGGTTGCTGAAGGACAACCGGTGAGGTATATGAAAAACTGATTCCTTTGCCTTCCAAAATATTGGTAACATCCGCAGAAATACTGTGCATCAGGCTGCGGGCGGAAGTCCTGGGGGCAAATTCGGCTGTAGTTAATCCAAACGGAGGTACTCCCTCAAAGATGAAACGCTTGTCTTTTTTGTTATCCGGAATAAGGGCGGCAACACTGTACAACTCCATTACCGAACGTTCCATTACACCGCCGGCAATATAGGTAACCGTATCCAAAACCAATACTCCAAATTCACGGATTTGCTCAGAAAGCACCGGTACAATTTGATGCCGGACGGCACCTTCATCTTCGATCACTAAAACTTTCTCGCCAATCCGGTATTCAGCTTTGTAATTAAAAAGATGCGAACCAATCTGGCGGGTAACCGGTGTCCAGGTAACTAATTCCGACTGCGGATCAAAATTAGAACCTGATGGTGGCGTCTGTAACCATTGGAAACTGTAGAATTCGGCCGCTGAGTCGGTAGTTACACTTCTTTGAAATTGCTGTCCTAAATATATCGTATCTTCAATTGTAACACCAAACGGAAATACCAATTCTTCAATTTCTTCCACTTCCTTTTTGGAAACGGAAGCAATTTTAACTGGTTCGGCCCGCAGGGTGGTGTACAATCCATTTTCTACCCGCGCAATAATCATATTATTAATATCATTTTCACTGGCTGGGTCTGGTAAAATAAACAGATCAAGTCCGTTTAAGTCCGTCATTTCCAACGCCAATTTTCCGTTATCAACTGACAGCACGGCCAGATCACCGTTCCGGAAGGGCAATAGTAGTTCCTGCTTTCCATCCAAATTAAAATCAGTAGCCATGATCTCCGGAGCTAACAGAAATCGGGCTCCATTAATCGTTAATACATCAGAAAGTATTTCGTGTGGTTCCGGCTCAAGATCATAAATAACAGTTTTCAGTAAATTGCCTTCCGGGCTAAATACTGCTAATAGTTCACGGTCATCGTGTAAAAATGTAGCTGTATACACGCGGCCATAGCCGTTTTTAAATAACAACGGTTGCAGATGATACTCCCCTACAAGACGCCAGGGACGGGATTGAAAATCAACCGTTAAAATGAGTATTTCCCGTAGCGGGCTACCCAAGGAAACCGCCAGTCGGGAGATTCCATCAGTATGTTTACCATAATAGCTCAAATTACCGGGACGAATGAATTGTCCCTCCAGGCGCTCATCGGCAATAATCAACGGCACAGAAGTAAATGTATCGCCAACCCATCTGAACACATAAAGCCAGGGCTTACCAAGCTCACTGCTATTATAGGACGTTTGCAGGATACCAACCAACTCTGGTGGCCCCTGGTCATCAAGATTCACAATTTTAACATCTGTGAATAATCCCGTGCGCTCCGCTGGTGGCGCATAAGTCCAAAGCGTTTGATGGTTTTGCGCCTTATCAATCTCTACATATTCCAACATGGTACTACCATCAGGTTGGCGAACAACTAAAAGTAATTCACTTAAACCATCCTGGTCCAAATCATAGGTTCCTTCGATATGCAATACTGATTTAGGCTTACCCATCAGATTTGCTGGCATAACGCAAATTGCGAGTATTAGTATAAATACCAATGTACGGACGTAATTGGTGATTGTGTATGTAGTTGTAAAAATGTGGGTTTTACGCATATTAATATTGATCGCTATTTAATAAGTTTGTTGTATCGATCTCCCTTTACCTCTAAAGACAAGTAAATATAGGGCAGTGCCCTTGAATAATACAAGGAAAAGACCGGGTCTGAAATATTCAATTAATTTTGGCAAAAAAAGGATTAATTTTAACCGTTTTAATTTCCATTAAGATACAATAAATTACTTTACTTTCTTCACTCATTCAACAATGGAAGGGTTGCATGAAAACTTTATTAAGTGTTTTGATCGTGTTTTTATCATTCAGTGCCGGTCAGAATGATTTATATCCCCTGGAGGATTATTCTGGCAGCGGAATTGGCTATAGTCCGATTTTCCTAAATCTGGATTATGCTTCCATTGGCCTGCTTGACAGTTTAGGTGTGCTTGGCCTTACCCGAACTCAATTCGGTGTTCCTTTCGTTATCCACGGCGGTGAGGGCTTCGCCCATATGGCCGGTCATTGGCGTTTGGGTGGATACGCCGGTTTGGGTGTATCGCGCATCAGTACTATGGACACAACTAATGCTGTCAACAAATCAATTGAAGCCTCTTTATCGATCATGATCGGTGCCGCTACAATTGAATATGCTGTTCCTTTGTTTCGGGATCTGGAAATATCGGCCGGTGTGATGGTGGGGCTGGGGCGTGTGAATCTCCTGCTTAGCCAAAGTCCTGGTTCTCCAAATTGGAGCGATCAGTTCACAATTGTCTATGGTAATGCAATTACCGTTGCCCATTCAACCAGCCTATCCGGTGTATTTTTTAACATGCAGCCGTATATGACCCTTAAGTGGCAAATATTAAATCGGTTGGGTCTTCGTATCAGTGCTGGTTTTAATAAAGGCACAGTTGAGGCCGGGCGCTGGATACTGAACGGCCGCGAACCTATCAGCAATGCGCCCGAGTCTGTATTTCAGGGGATAGCCATACGCACCATGCTGTATATGGGATTTTAGGATTTACAAGTGAACAAACCCTACTTAAACATTGTATAATTGAGATATGAAACAAGCTCCTAAAAAAATCTATAAATTGCTTATTATACTACTCATTTGCGCTTTCTTCGCCGGTCTATTGCCAGTAACACGGTTAGTATATTCCAAAGATCGGTCTATCTATCAAACGATGAAGACCAATATGGCCGTGCTGAACCAGATTATCAGGGTTATTAATGATTTATATTTTGAGCCCGTAGAGTGGGATGATCTTTGGAATGGAGCCTTTCAGGGACTAATGAATAAACTTGACCCGCACTCAGTATATATACCCCCAAAACAACAAGAGGAAATCGCCGAGTTATTTCAGGGAAAATTTCAAGGTATTGGAATTGAATTTGATATTTTACATGGCTATATCACCGTAATTTCTCCTGTCGCCGATAGTCCGGCCGAACGGGTGGGTTTACAATCCGGGGACCAAATAATCGAAATCGATGGTGAAGATGCTTATCAGATCACCCGGGAAGAAGTTTTTCAAAAATTACGTGGTACTAAAGGTAGCGCCGTTGAAATTACGGTTAGTCGGTTGGGGCTTGAGAAACCTTTTAAGGTAATAATAATCCGTGACGATATACCGATCTATAGCATTCGTGCAGCAATAATGTTGGATGACAGTACCGGCTATATTGTTCTGGCCCGCTTTTCTGCTACTACCATCGATGAGCTTCGTAAAGCGATTAGTAAA
Source organism: Fidelibacterota bacterium (assembly GCA_013203115.1). Taxonomy (GTDB): domain Bacteria; phylum Fidelibacterota; class Marinisomatia; order Marinisomatales; family TCS56; genus JABMQW01. Next base: position 12,586 of record JABMQW010000035.1, on the reverse strand, counting down.
CTGGAAAATGAAGGTATGCGGCGTTTGGTATTCGATCTGCGCAATAATGGCGGAGGATATTTAGAACAAGCCGCGGAAGTGGCTAACATGTTCATCGCCCGTCGTGATACGTTGGTTTACACGGTTGGCAAGCGCCGTGAAATGAATCAGGTTTTCATGGCTGATCCGCATAAAGGCCGGGAGGATTTCCCATTAATTGTGTTATTAAATAGGGGCTCTGCCAGCGCCAGTGAAATTGTAGCCGGTGCTATCCAGGACTTGGATCGCGGTTTGATAGTAGGAGAAACCAGTTTTGGAAAAGGCCTTGTTCAGCGGCAATTAGCACTTGATAATGGATCTGCACTGCGTGTAACAATTGCCAGATATTATACACCCAGTGGTCGGTTAATTCAACGGCCTTATAAAGATGGCAATATTCGCGATTATTACAGTGGCTTAATGGATAAAGACCGGGAAGCGCAAATAGATTCTTTACTAGCAACACGGCCCAAGTATCACACGCGTGCAAATCGTATTGTATACGGCGGTGGTGGTATTACACCCGATTTGCACATACCCTGGGAATTAGATCTAAACTCAGCCAACCGTGCCCTGCTCACCAATCCCAAGCGTCCCATGTTCAACTGGGGAGCTCTTTTCCTGAGTGAACACAAAGCTGAGCTAAGAGATTATCAAAGCTTTCAAATCAATTGGACTTTATCAGATGATCAATTCAATTCTTTTCTAAGCTACCTCGGAGAAGAGGATATTAAGTATGATTCCCTGGCAGTTGAACAAGATAAAGACTATCTGAAAAACATGTTGAAAGCCGAGATCGCAGGCGCTAATTGGGGAAACGATGAAGAGTCGGGTATTCGCAGAATCTATGATAACCAGGTTATGGGGGCGCTAAACTATTTTGATGAAGCAGCCGCCTTTATTTCTAATGCGGTTGCTAATTAATTATTGACAGCAACATGGTATGTTGACAAGTCTTTTCTTTCTGTAATAACTTTCATTCTTGGAATTGTAACCATACGGAGGAATAAATGGTAAATTACTTCTTGGCAGGCGGACTGTTCATGTACCCGATTCTCGGGTTCTTCATCTTTGGATTAGCTTTTGCGTTCGAAAGGCTGTTTACTCTTACTATGTCATCGATCAATACAAAAAAGTTCTTGAAGGAAGTCAATGAAACATTAGAGTCCGGCGGAGTGGATGAAGCTATTGAGCTTTGCAATAAAACACGGGGCCCGGTGGCTGAAATTTTTCATGCCGGCTTAAATCGTATGCACCGTGGTGTTGCAGAAGTAGAGAAGGCTATCCAGAATGCCGGTTCATTGGAAATGGCTTTTCTGGAAAAGAACATGATCTGGTTAAATGTCACGATTACGGTTGCCCCGATGCTTGGGTTTACCGGTACCGTCGTTGGTATGATCAAAGCCTTTGACGATATTAAAAAAATGAATAATATTTCACCAGCCGTTGTGGCCGACGGTATTTCGATGGCTTTATTGACTACCGCCTTCGGTCTGGTTGTAGCTATTATTATTTCATTCTTTCAGAGTTTCTTTGTTTCACGCATTGATAAGCTGATCCTTGACATGGAAGAAAATTCGGTTTTGTTGATCGATCATCTGGTTGAGCTCGAGAACCCAAAGAAGCAGTAAAACCAATGTTGAAAAAACGCAGATTTACATCGGCAAAAATACAGACGTCGTCAATGGCAGACATTGCCTTTCTGCTGCTAATTTTCTTTCTGGTCACAACGACTATCGACATGGATAAAGGTCTTGGAATAATTTTACCAGCCGAGGGTGAAACTTTTGAGATGCACAAAAGCAATATTCTCAACTGTCTGATTAATTCATCTGGTAATGTTTTACTGGGTGATGAACCGGTAGAGGTAAAGAATATCAGCCGTTTGGTTAAGGAAAAAATGATGGAAAATGAAAACCTCATTGTTTCCGTAAAATCACATGAAAAGACTCGCTATCAGGACTATATTCGCGTAATTGACCAATTGAAAATGGCACAGGCAAAAATATCAATTGCGGAGGCCGGTTAATGAAATTTAAGAAGAAAACCAAGATATCCAGCGAAATACCAACCTCCTCTATGCCTGATATTATCTTCATGCTGTTAATCTTCTTTATGGTAACAACTGTGTTACGTACTGAGGATGGTCTTCGTATCAATCTTCCTAGCGCTAAAAAAATTGCCCAGTTGAAATCGAAGGTGCATACCAGCCATATCTGGATTTCCAAAGATGGATTAATCTCCATTCAGGATAAAAGTCATAAGATCGAAGATGTCCGCTGGACGATCTACAACAAGCGTAAGGCTGATTCTCAACTGACAATTTCACTAAAAGCTGATGAGGCTGCCCGGATGGGTTTGATCGTGTCTGTTCAAAACGAATTACGAAAGGCCGATGCCCTCCGATTAAACTACTCCACCCTACAGGCGGCGGATTAATCATGTTGTTACGAGACGAAAATTCAGTTTCGATTAAATATAAATATCCTTTGATAATTCGTGTATCTACTTTTGTGGGAGTAGCGGTAATTACCCTTGCCTTTCTTATTTTTCCGCGTTTTATACATGAACAGGTACTTATGCAAGAATACGTTCACGATGTCGAAATTGAACAAATTGAACAAACCCAACAGATCGATCGACCACCGCCACCAGCCAGGCCATCGGTTCCAATTGCGTCCGAGAGTGAAGATATCGCCGAAGATGTTGTAATGGAAGATTTCGAATTCGATGATTTTGAAGCCTGGGATGCTCCACCACCGCCACCGGATGGCCCACGGGTAAAATTCATACCATACGATGATCCTCCAGAACCAATAGGTGGTTATGCTGCTATTCAGCGCAACGTAAAATACCCTGAAATCGCTCAGGAGGCAGGTATAGAAGGTACGGTTATCGTCCAGGCTTTCATTAATAAAAGCGGTAAGGTGACTGATGTTGTTATTTTGAAGGGTATACCCAATACCGGGCTGGATGAGGCTGCCATGGACGCTATCAGAAAGACAAGGTTTAGACCAGCTAAACAGCGTGACCGGGCTGTCGGTGTTTGGATTTCCATTCCGGTCAATTTTAAATTAAGAAATTAATCGACAGCCATACTAATATTAAACGAAGAAAAGGGCGGCCAATAACCGCCATTTTCTTTTTTTACTATAGTTTGTTTATATCTTTTACTTAACTGCCATAGCAGTCACTTTCCTGCGAATATAGGAAAATACTTCCAATAGAGGTAAATCCTTCGGACAAACATCATCACAGGCCATCATACCGATACAACCAAAAATCCCCTCATCGGTAGAGACCAGCTCAAACCATTCCTGATCACCACGCTCATCCCGCGGGTCAAACAAAAAACGACCGATACGGTTAAGTCCGGCAGCGCCGATGAAATCCGGATAAACCTGGGCGGTGGCACAACCTGCAATGCAGCAACCACATTCAATGCACCGTTCCGAGTCATAAATTTTGATTGCCGTTTCATTATCCATACGTTCTTCCTGGGCTTCAGGATTAAACTCCTTCTGAGTATGAATCCATGATTCCAGGTGTTCACCCATCGCACGGAACCAAACACCGGTATCAACTGACAGGTCGCCTAACAGTTTGAAAAACGGCAGGGGAAACAATTCAATTGTATCCGGCAGATCGGAAGTTAGTGTGCGGCAAGCCAAGGTCGGACGACCGTTGATCATCATGGCACAGGAACCACAGATACCGGCTCGGCATACAAAATCAAACATCAGATCAGGGGCTTGTTGCTCACGAATCATGTTTAACGCCGAAAATAAATTCAACCGTGGAAGCTCTTCTAATCTGTAAGCTTCAATGTGGGCCTGGTCATTTTCCAGGGTGGGATTATAGCGGAAGATTTTGAAAGTTAATGTCCGTCCCATTACTCTACTCCTTTCCTTCCAATTCGGCGCGCCAGGCTTCTTTGGGAAGCTTTGCACCTGTTGGTTCCGACGGTTCCAAGCGTCCTTTAACGCTCTGTTCCGAATCAACTTTCCGATTATAATCTGCAATTGATATCTCCATGGCGATCATCTGACCGCCGCCGTACCCGCGGTCACCGGGAGGTAAGTCCAGAAGCCCAACCGGTTCATATTCAAATTGCGGTTCTTCCGCGGCAACGGGCCAGCGGACAAGGGTACGGTTCAACCAATTGGCATCATTGCGAGCCGGGTAATCCTCCCGAAAATGTGCGCCACGGGATTCTGTGCGATCCAGAGCACCTTTAGCAATCACATAAGCCTGTTTTGCCATGCCTTCAATCCGCAAGGCAATCGATAGCTCCGGGTTCATTCCAGGTGCCGAAGTACGTACTTTTACGTCTCCGGTACGTGCAACAATTTTCTTTAATTCAGCAGTTGCGGTCTGCAGGCCTTCGCCGGTTCGGAATATGTGAACATATTTGGTCAATAAACGACCGATTTCATCACGCAACTGATAAACATTCTCTTTACCGGTACCATTCACTAATTTGTCGATCTTTTGGCGTTCAATGTGAGCTGTTTCTTCAGCCAGAGTTACTTCAATATTCAATTCCGCCTTTTTCGAATATTTGGCTACCTGTTTTCCAACAATCATTCCGGCCACAACTGTTTCTGCCAATGAATTACCCCCCAGACGGTTAAAGCCATGCATATCCCAGCAGGCCGCTTCGCCCAAGGCAAACAGGCCTTTCAGGTTGTAGGCCTGCCCATCTTTATTGACGCGGATACCACCCATGGAATAATGCTGGGTCGGGCGAACCGGTACCAGTTCGGTAATCGGATTAACACCAATGAAATACATACAAATGTCATACACTTCGCGCAATTTGGTTGTGAGATGTCTCTCCCCCAGATGACGCAGATCCAACCATAGATGTTCGCCATAGTCCGATTGTACACCTTTGCCCTTCAGTATATGTTCTTTCATCCTGCGCGATACCACATCCCGGGATGCCAGTTCCATCTTTTCCGGCTCGTAATCAGGCATGAACCGGTACTCATCCACATCCAGCAACAGCCCACCATCACCGCGACAACCCTCAGTCACAAGAATATCGGTAGGAACGATTCCTGTGGGATGGACTTGAACCGCTTCCATATTACCCAACGGTACGATGCCGGTTTGCAAGGCCAGCCATGAACCGCTGCCTTCATTGATAACAGCATTGGTGGATTCACCATAAATCCGGCCGTAGCCACCGGTTGCAATCACCGTTGCCTTGGCAATGTAGGCCCTCAGTTCACCATCCCGCAATGAGCGGACGACTGCACCGATACACCTACTGTCATGATGGATCAGGCGCAGGGCTTCCATGCGGTCATGAACCGGTATACCCAACTGGAGTACCATATTATCCATAGTATATAAAACGGTATGGCCTGTACCATCCGCCGTATAGCAGGTACGCCATTTAGCCGTACCGCCGAAAGCACGGGCTGTAATTAAACCTTCAGTGGCGTGATCTTCTTCGATTGTAGCTTTTTTACCTTTGATAAAAACCTGCTGTTTGCCACCTTTTACCCGATTCCAGGGTACACCGAAATGGGCCATTTCGCGCATGGCAATCGGAGCATTATCGGCAAAAATACGAGCCACTTCCTGATCGCAGCCCCAGTCGGAACCTTTAACCGTATCCAGCCAGTGCACGGTGGGATTATCCCCCTTGCCCATCACCGAATTTCCTAAGGAGGCCTGCATACCACCCTGGGCGGCCGAAGAATGGCTGCGCCGTGATGGGACCAAGGATAAAATCATTGTGTCCAATCCCTCTTTCGCGCAGGCGATGGCCGTGCGCTCTCCGGCCAGGCCGGCACCGATTATCAATACATCGCTGGTAATAACTCTCATGACAGCACCCCTTCCCAGGGACCGGCCAAACCAATGGTTGTAGCGGTACCTACAATTATAAAAAACCATAACAAGAAGTAGAATAGGACACGGGCATATTTACGTACAAACCAGGTATCCGCCAGCCATTTTACTAACAGGCGGTAAACACCGATAGCCATATGAATAACGACTGCCAACATCAGAATGGCGTATAAGAGCCAGAGGCCGCTTTCCACCCGGGCGATGGCAATTTCAGCGGATATACCCGGTTTCTGTCCGACAATGCCCATATCAGTGAAAATATTCCAGGCAATCAGGATTAAATGAAATGCACCGGCCGCCAGCACAATCATGCCGGTTCTTACCTGCCAGATCCACAAAGATGTTTCAAAATGTTTACGTAGACGAATATCTGATTTGGGATCCTGTTTCCAGCGCTTATTAGCCTTTTTCAAACTCACGCCCAGTTCCAGCATCCGCTTACGCTCCTGTAGTTTTCCAGGAATCTTACGGCTGGCCCAGATAAAATGAACAAAGAATACGATCGATATCACGATCAGTGTAAAATGGGCTATTGGTAACGGGTGCTCCAGCAGGAGAGCCAGTTTATCATAGACCGTCCGGCCAAATAAAATTGAGCTTTCAAACAGCAAGTGAAACCAGATAAAAGCCGCCAGGATAGCACCAGTCAAACCGCTGATCCATTCATCACGAATAGCTTTACGGGCAATACGATAAGCTTCGCTGGTTTTCCCATGACGCGATTTCGCGCCCGGATAAAGTTCGGTGTCCAAGGATGTCATTTCAAACTCCTTTTTAGCACTGTTAAATGAAGATAAAAATTATAGTTGCCACAATCTATAAACAGCAAAAAGAATTGCAAAACAGAACTAATTCTATTGCTGTTTGCCCCGGGATAATGGTTGCTCCGCTGGTCATATAAAATTAATGAAAATCAGCACCTACCACAATCTACTTTATACTGCCAATTAATATTTCTCGGTCTCCAATATCCAATTTGCAAGTAAATAATAATCGCTTACAACCTGACAAAGGTTGTAAGCGACTAAATGACTATGATTATTTATTTTTCAACGTCGAATGGGCAGCAGCCAGACGAGCAATCGGTACCCGGAAGGGCGAACAACTGACGTAGTTCAAACCATTCTTATGGCAGAAATCGATACTGGCCGGATCACCGCCATGCTCGCCACAGATACCGATTTTCAGATCATTGCGTACCTTGCGGCCTTTTTCCACGGCAATTTCAATCAATTGACCCACACCAGCAGTATCCAGACTCTGGAAGGGGTCATGATCCAAGATTTTCTTTTCGAGGTACTCAGGTAGGAAACCTCCAATATCATCCCGGGAGAATCCATAGGTTGTCTGGGTCAAATCGTTGGTACCGAAGCTGAAAAACTCGGCCTTATCAGCGATCTCATCAGCAGTCAGACAAGCGCGAGGCAGCTCGATCATTGTTCCAACCAGATATTTAAATTCGATTCCTGTTTCATTCATCACTTTCGCGGCAACCTCACGCACAATCGATTCCTGGTTATTATACTCGGCATAGGAACCTACTAGGGGAATCATTACCTCCGGACGGACATCGACGCCTTCTCCGGTCAGTTCAGCCGTGGCCTCAAAAATGGCTCTGGCCTGCATTTCTGTGATCTCTGGGTAGGCAACGCCCAAACGACAACCACGGTGTCCCAGCATGGGATTAAGCTCATGTAGCGCTACGATCCGGGCGTTAATTTTCGCAACATGAATATTAACGGCAGCCGATAATTCTTCAACCTGTTCAGCATTCAGGGTTATGAATTCATGCAGGGGCGGGTCCAACAGTCGGATCGTCACCGGCAAACCATGCATGGCAGCCAGAATTCCTTTAAAATCGATCCGCTGAAAAGGCAATAATTCATTAACGGCGGCCCGGCGTTCTCCCTCATTTTCCGCCAGGATCATCTTGCGCATGGCCATGATACGCTCGGGATCGAAGAACATATGCTCCGTACGGCATAAACCAATCCCCTCAGCTCCAAAGGCGCGGGCCTGCGCCGCATCTTCCGGCCGATCAGCGTTGGTGCGGACACCCAATTGACGGACTTCATCAGCCCAGGTCATCAATTCGGCATAATATTTATTGGCTTCCGGATCAGCGGCCTGTTCCGCGATCTGACCTTCATAAACAACACCCTTAGTGCCATTCATCGAAATCCAGTCGCCTTCTTTCAAAACCTTTCCATTAATTGTTAAAGTTTTATTGCGGCTGTCAATAATCAAAGCACCGCAACCTACAATACAGCATTTACCCCAACCGCGGGCGACCAGAGCTGCGTGAGACGTCATGCCACCCTTCGATGTCAGAATAGCAGCAGCGGCATGCATACCATGGACATCTTCCGGTGATGTCTCACCCCGGACCAATATGACTTTTTTACCTTTTTTGCCCCAGGCTTCGGCATCATCGGCAGTAAAAACAATCTGTCCCATTGCACCGCCGGGACCCGCCGGCAGTCCCTTGGCCAGCGGAGTAGCTCGGCCCTCATCCTCCGGATCAAGCATTGGATGTAAAAGTTCATCCAGTCGCTCCGGCGCCACACGCAGGATTGCCTCTTCTTTGGAAATGCGCCCTTCGCGATGCATTTCAACGGCCATTCTGATAGCTGCCAGACCGTTCCGCTTTCCAGTCCTGGTCTGAAGCATCCACAAATTACCATCCTGGATCGTGAATTCAATATCCTGCATATCGCGGTAATGCTCTTCCAGCTTAGTGCGGATTTCATCCAGTTGCTGATATAACTTGGGCTTGAATTTTTCCAGCGATACATGTCCCTGGCTTTCATCTGTCCGGGTAGCCTCATTCAGCGGATTGGGTGTGCGGGTACCAGCCACCACATCTTCACCCTGGGCATTTTTGAGCCATTCGCCATAGAATAAATTTTCGCCTGTGGCTGGATTGCGGGTAAAAGCCACACCGGTGGCACTTTCATCACCTAGATTTCCAAAAACCATAACCTGGACGTTAACCGCTGTTCCCCAATTCTCGGGAATACCTTCTATTTTACGATAATTGATGGCCCGCCGACCATTCCAGCTCTGGAATACGGCTTTAATACTGCCCCATAATTGAACATATGGATCGTCGGGAAATTCCTGGCCCAGAACTTCCAATATTTTTGTCTTGAATTGATCAGCCATCAATTTCCAGTCATCGCCGGTCAGATCAACATCGGATTTATAACTCTTGCTGGCTTTATAGTTATCCATGATTTTTTCAAGCTGATGCCTAATTCCCTCACCGTCGACTGGTTCGATCCCGGCGGCTTTTTCCATTACAACATCGGAATACATCATGATCAAACGCCGATAGGCATCGTAAACAAATTGTGAATTCCCGGTTTTACTGATTAACCCCGGGATGGTTTTAGAGGTTAATCCAAGATTCAGTACCGTCTCCATCATGCCGGGCATGGAGACGCGGGCGCCGGAACGAACAGACAATAGCAGGGGATCATTCACAGCGCCAAATGATTTTCCCATCACCTGCTCAATTTTCCGCAATACTTCGTTTACCTGACCATCCAATTCGGGTGGCAATTCCCGCTTGTTTTCATAATAGGCATTACATACATCAGTGGTCAGCGTAAAACCCGGCGGCACCAAAATTCCCATATTGGTCATTTCCGCCAGGTTTGCACCCTTGCCACCTAAAAGATTTCTCATATCGGCGCTGCCATCGGCTTCGCCATCACCAAAATAATACACGTATTTCATATTATCACAACTCCAATCAATTTAAATAAAGTCTATAAAATTACGACTGTTTTTAACCAGCAGGCAAGCTGCACTCATGCTCGCATTTATTGTCGCTTATAGTTAACAGTATTTTATTGTTTCATAAAAAATATAATAGCTTTGTAATTTGCACCTATGGATCGTGATTCCCGAAATATATTGCTAATAATTATTTTGGCTACATTATTCAAGGCACTATTTGCCGTACCGCTTTATTTACTTGATGACGAAGCTTATTATTGGGTCTGGAGTCGAAATTTATCGCTTTCATATTTCGATCATCCGCCTATGATAGCCATATTAATCCGGCTTTCAACGACATTTTTTGGGGATTCTTTTCTCGGTATTCGCGCACTGGGTGCAATTGCCACCGGTATCGGTATCTGGTTCGGCCTTGATTTAACCTATCGCATCTATCAGGATAAAAAAGCATTATGGAATGCCACCTGGTTATTCCTGTTAGCCCTGCCTCTCTTTGCTGCGGGAATAATTATGACACCGGATACGCCTATGATGTTGTTTATAACCCTGGCGTTGTGGTCGTTTTACCGGGCGGCGTTTGAAATGGAAAATAAATATTGGTGGGTTTGCGGTATTAGTTTCGGTTTAGCTCTGTTATCTAAGTACACAGTAATCCTCTGGTTAGGAAGTATGTTTTTACTGTTAGTTATTGATCCCCATCTACGGCGGCAGTTACGCCGACCAACACCCTGGCTGGCCGGAGCAATTGCCCTACTGCTGTTTTCTCCGGTTATCTATTGGAATGCCACTCATGACTGGGTCTCGTTCAAATTTCAATTGGGGCATGGTCTGGAACTAAAAGACCCACGACCGTTGTTCTATCTTGGGGAATATTTTGCTGGGCAGGCTGGACTTATGACGCCAGGCGTATTTTTACTGATATTGGCACTCTGGGGAAAGATGACCGCGAACTGGAAAAAACTATCTGGTGCCGAAAGATTCTTATTGGTCTCCGGCTTTACACCATTTCTATTTTTTATGTATGCTGGTTCGCGAACCCACGTTGAAGCCAACTGGCCGGCACTCACCTATCTAACCGGGATTATTATCGCTGCTCGCTGGCATGCTAATGCCCGGGGCTGGCAGAAATGGATTAAGGGTATCAACTATAGTTTTCTGATTCTATTTCTATTAATAATCATTGTGCAGGCGCATTTTAAGGTATTACCGTTGAAGGGTAAAAATGATCCTACAAATCGCTATTATGGCTGGCCGGGTGCCTTAGATCAGATCGAACAACTTTGGCATGAATATCCGCAAGCGATGCCGGTTGGGAATAAATATCAGATTCAAAGCCAGATTGCCTATCGCTTTAAGACAATTAGCACACCGGCTTTAAATATTGGTGGCCGATCAAATCATTTTGAATATTTTGATTACCAGCCCCTAATCGGCCGGGACATTCTAATTGTCAGCAGTGAACGAAATCCACGACCGGCCAAATTTCAGGCGGTTTTTGATTCGGTTAATTTTCTAAAGACAATAACGATTTACCGAAACGGTGAACTAGTGAAGAAGTTGCAAGTATACCTCGGTAACAATTACCATGGTAAAAATGAGCCCGATAAGTAAAATACTGCGGACAAACTTCTTAAGCCACTTTGGTTTAGTCTTCGCAATTGGATTTAGTATTAATTGTTATCAGGCAGCACCTGATCAAATGTGGGTGCAGTCTATGTTCACGGATATGCCAGAGTCTGGTAAAAACCTTCTACCTGATTTGGATGACGCTTATGGAGTGGTTTTCCGGGATATCAACAAAGATAATCAGCCGGATATTTATGTAGTACGTTTCCGTGATTTAAATCGCCTGTTTATCAATCAGGGAAAAGACAGGCCTTTTATTGATCGTACAATTGAATCCGGACTGGGGGGTAATCTAGCTTCCCGGGGGCAGAAGAATCTGGAATTGGGGGCTTCTGCGGTGGATTTCGATAACGATGGTACACAGGATATTCTGATTGCCGGATGGGATCACACTACCAGGTTATTTAATGGCGAAGGTAATAACCGCTATTCTGATATTACCGGAAAAACCGGTTTTGACCTGCCAAGCAGTGGCAATGCTGGTATATGGGCCGATATTGATCTTGATGGCGACTTGGACCTTCTTATTACTGACGAGCATCGAGAAAACCATTTGTACATCCAGATTAAACCGGGACGCTTTGAAGAATGCGCGCAGGAATATGGCATCGATGCGGAACAAATCAGCCAGGGGGCTGCTTTTGGTGATTTGGATGATGATGGTTACCCGGATCTTTACGTCTGCAACTGGTTTGCACCAGATCTGATTTATCGCAATATGGGCGGAATCGTTTTCCAGAGGATCAAGTTACACCTGCCGCATTTGACCGATCCACTGCGCAGTAACGGTGTCTGGTTCGGCGATATGGACAACGACGCTGATCTGGATATGCTGGTTACTGATCGTCAAAGAACCAGCCGCTTATACCGCAATGATATCGTTCCCGGTAGTAGCGAGTGGAAATTCAGTGATATTACCAAACAGTCGGGTTTGCTTAATAATTATCCATCCTATTCCGGTCTTATGGCTGATTTTAATAATGATGGTTGGCAGGATATCTTCTTCACCAATATTGGTCCAAATCAACTCTTCCTGAATCAAGGTGGTAAGAAATTTGTATCGGTATACTTACAAAATATTCCTAATGGTTCCCGTCTCCTTCATTACAGCACCGGTGCAGCTGTTGCGGATTATGATAATGATGGCGACCTTGATCTTTTTATCTCTAATAAAGATACGGCATCAACATTATATATCAATCCATTGAAGGGTGAAAAATTTCTCCGCTTCCAGGTTATTGGCGGCACAAGTAATCGCGATGGAATTGGCACAAAAATCCGATTGTATCATCAATTTGCCGATGATAGCGCTTTAGAGTTAGCCGGTTACCGT
>JABMQW010000034.1 GCA_013203115.1 Fidelibacterota bacterium | reverse complement strand
GTTAAAGCCGACTCAAATATTTCATTAGTCCCTTTACGTATCGTAATCAGAGCATCTTCAACTGGCAATCCACCAATTAGCGAGGTCACCTGGACAACAATAAAATTAGTTCCCAAGGCAATCGTGGAAGGGGCATTAACAGTGATTCGCTGCGGCATGTTAGTCCACATCCGCAGGGCTGAATCACCCATTAAACTGTTCCAATGGGAAAAAATTTCAACATAATGACTGGGATTGGTCGGATAAGTAAGATACAACTGCAGCTTGCCCCGCATCAGGGCGGCACCAGCCGTTTCAATCCCTTCGGAAAAAATACCGCGGTAAAAACCTATTGAAACACAGTTATTGAACATGGTGTGGGTACCCATGGTGGCGGTTCCGATGGCTGCTACGGCACCTTTGGGATTACTGGCATTTCCGGCTCTGATGCAGGCTTCGCTTAAGGTTGTACCGGAACTGAAAGAACCGGTTCCGCAGGTCAGGATCGTCATGACCGGTAATTTGAATCCATTGGTCAACATGTTTACATCACTGGCGTCAAAACCGCTAACTCCGTAATAACCGCGATAATTAAAGAAGGTCATACCATCATTAAGTTCCGCGCGCATCTGTGTGGCAGTGGGATCATTATAATTTTCGCTATATAAAGTGCGAATATCATCATAACCTGCATTTTCCATCACCATGCGTACATATTCGTTGGTTATGATGGTTGAAATTCCGGATGGATTCGTATCCGATACCAATAAGGCACGTGTGAACCAATTTTCACCCATATATGGGTTTGTTTCATACTGCAGCGTTTTGCTGATGATTGTTGCCAACTCAGTTGTTGTACCAAAGGATATTCGGCCCAGAAATACCTCTGGCAGAATATCATTTCCAACTAACAGAGAATAGGGATGGTCACCATCACCGTGATAACTACTCCAGGTATCGGACCAGGTTGGGATAGCATAAGAACCGGAAGCATCACCAACAAAAGTGACATGTTCCGGTGGATTAGTCCAAGTGTTGTAAGCATTCAGAATATAATTTTTAATGGCACTGGCTTGCGTTCCAATGGTAGCGGTGGAAACCTGGTGTACTTCGTAGCCTGACCGCTCACGCCAATCCAGTAACATATTTACCGTGGCTAATATCTGACTGGTATTTGATGGTAGAATATACAATATTGCTGGTTTCTGGTAGGGAATGCTATGCATATATTGATCGTAATTAACCACTAAAGCACGATACAAAGGTTCAAAAGCTTGTGATCTTTTAAGCGGAGCAAATCCAGCGGGAGAAGCTCCTGACTCAACCAATTCCAATGAAGCTTTTGTAATAATCTCCAACTGCTGCGTTAAAGGATTATAAATAAACGGTGTAAACGAAACTCGCACCAGATGTAAATCGCGAAATACTAACGGAGTCGATACAGAAGCATTATTCTGTGGAAATCTGGCGCTGAAATAAATCTCACGATTACGGTGGAGAGATAATGGTATAGTTTCATCGGTTGGCTGCCAACCTTTATGGGGCAGTAAATTAATATCCCTGATGATTTCAGACTCCAGGATTGTCACCGCTATCGAATATTCCTTTCCTGGTTCAACGGCATAAAAAGTCGATAGGCTGGGGAGATATGGTTCTCCTTCATTAACCATTGTACCGGCATCAGGAATATGCAGACGTTTATAAATACTGCCAAATTCCCTGACATCCTGCAATTCATAATTCCGGAGTTCAAATCCGATCATGATATTAGCTGATGATTTGACGGAAACAGAAAATCCATTATGATTAACTTCAGTTACCACAGGAGTATTACTTGCCTGTACCAACATGCTTCCAGCAAGCATTCCAACCAATATTTTTACCGTTTTCAACATAGTCTATCCGAATATCTTAAGTGAGTAGTATTCCTGCAATGAAATCGCTTTGATAATAACCTGCAATGTACACCAAGCAACTGCTAACAATCAAATAAGGAGCAAAAGGCAGCGGTCGGTTACGATCCCAGCCGGATCTCAGGGATATACCAGCCCAAACGATTATTACCAGTAATGAGGCTAATAACAGGGCGGCGACCATTTTAAACGGACCCAGCCACAGACCCAGGATTAACCCCAGTTGCAGATCTCCGAATCCCATTCCAATACGCTTAGTGGACAGATACATGACCCCCATAACTATGGCAGGAATGCATACACCTACCAAAACACCTAATAAGGCATTACGCCATGACACAATATTCAGTCCAATCGCCAAGATCACAATTGTTAGTGCTGTAACTGACAGAACCAGCGGGATCAACATATGCTGGCCATCAATCCAGGCAATGATTAATAAAACTGATCCCAGAATTGAAAAAAACAGCGCTAACTGTGGATCCAAAGTTGAAAAGGACCAACCCCAGATCAATCCGGTTATTAGTTCAACAATCGGGTATTGCCAACTGATTTGTGATTTACATTCCGCACATTTTCCGCGCTGAATCAGATAGGATACAATCGGAATGTTCCGGTACCATTGTATCGGAGCCTTACATTGAGGGCAATGTGAGCGGGGATGAATAATCGATTCGTTACGCGGTAAACGATAGATGACAACATTTAAAAAACTTCCAACAATCGCACCCATAACAAACAAGGGATAAAAGATGATCCAATCCACTACAATCCTGTTTGTAGGGCAGCCCCAAGGTAGAATACCGGTAAATAAGTGACCACAACCATTAGTGCAATAATGACTCCGACGAATAGAATCAGGATCGGTTCGATCAGGGTGGTCAACCGGGCTACCATGGCATTGACCTGTTTGAAATAATAATCGGCCGCCCGGTCCAACAGGCTACTCAATTCACCGGTTTCCTCACCGGTAGAGGTTAACTGGAGCATGATCGGGGG
>JABMQW010000244.1 GCA_013203115.1 Fidelibacterota bacterium | reverse complement strand
CCACCACAGGGAACCAGCAGTAGATCCAGTTTACCAACTTCCTTTAACAATTCCAGAGTGACTGTTCCCTGGCCGGCAACTATATCGATATGATCATATGGTGGTATTACTGTTTGGCCTTGTTCAGCCTGGATTTTTAGCGCCAGTTTCTCACGGGTGGTTTCATCCGGTTCGAACTCGATTACCTTAGCACCGTAGGCTTCGGTGGCAGCACGCTTGGTAAGCGGCGCGTTATGGGGCATAATAACGGTAGTTTCGACATTCAAAAGTCGGCCGACTAAAGCCACGGCCTGGGCATGGTTCCCGGATGAGTAGGTTAGTATGCCTTTGGATTTCTGTTCGTCTGTCAATTGTGAAATAGCATTATAGGCACCGCGGATTTTAAAAGCGCCGGTGCGCTGGAAATTCTCGCATTTTAAAAATATTTTTCCGTTAACTTTTTTATTAAGCGTGCGGGAGGTGATAACAGGTGTTTTGTTGACAACTTTGCTAACGCGCGTCAAGGCCGAATTAATATCATCAAATGTAGGTCGCATTCTATTTATGAAAGTGAAAATCTATTTTATTAATACCAATGATTATTGCGCCGATAAAACTTCATAACTGCTTCTTGATTTCATCCAATCTCAGTTGTGCTTCAGGAGCAATTTGGTAAAGTTCCTCAGTACGCATACAACTGTATTCCGGACAATGAGCGCAATTCTCCAGACCCAGTTGACGGGCGCAACGGCGGATTTCGCAAACTGCACTGTACAGAAAGATCGGACCTTCTTCAGACTTGCAACCATTGCAATTAATGTCGGCTGGACTAATTTCAGACCGAAATTCTTTGGACCAGGCCGCCGCTACCTTACGGCGCAGTTCAGCATCGTCTTCCTGCGTAGCGATGTAGGCTTCACAGGCGCTACAATCAATGCCACAATAGGCTATTTTACTGTCCATATGATCAAGTCAATCTATCGCTATAGTGATGAATATTGTTGCATTTACCTGTCAAAGATAATATTAATATTAGTCAGATATGAAGTTCTTTTTATTGTTGGTAAATGCAACCGATATGATAGTTGTCTAAAAAGTTTAACAGAGGATTGTGCTTTCAAAATAACGGACTTATACGATTGAGTCAAAAGCAGACAAAGACATCCGATTTTTATTTATTTATATAATTTAGGGGTGATAATTTCCACTCTATTTTTTTAACCATGATTCGGTAAAACGAACGACTTTAAAATCAGCTCTACACAACTACGGAAAAAGGACGGATAGTGAGATTACCCACGTTTATTAAGGGCGTTCATCCAAACGACTATAAACATTTTACTTGTACCAAACTAATTGAAACCCTGCCATTACCTGATCATGTTTTTATTTCACTGCAGCAACATATTGGTGCCCCTTGTACGGTTGTGGTGGAAAAAGGGCAGGAAATTAAAACGGGTCAAGTTGTCGGCTCCAGTGATGCTTATGTGTCGAGCCCGGTTCATTCATCCATTACTGGTAAAGTAAAAGATATTGGCACTTTTGTCCATCCGGTAGGCGGCAAAGTACAGATGGTTTATATCCAGCGTACCGCCGATGAAGATCAATGGGAATTAATGCCGGCAATTTCGGATTGGCAATCTGCATCTATTGACAGATTGAATCAGCGGGTACGAGCTGCGGGAATAGTCGGACTGGGTGGGGCAGCCTTTCCAACCCATGTCAAACTTGCTCCTCCCAAGGATAAGACAATTGACTCATTCATATTAAACGGCTGCGAGTGTGAACCTTTTCTAACTGCGGATCACCGGGCTATGGTGGAGCAGACCGATAAAATATTGGCCGGTATGGCAATAATAATGAAAATTCTCGGTGTTAAGGATGGTTTCATTGGTATTGAGAATAATAAGCCCGATGCTATTGAAACAATGCGTGCAGCGGTTAGGCAGGGTGAATATAATTTTAAAGTTGTTTCGCTACAGGTTAAATATCCCCAGGGAGCCGAAAAAATGCTGATCCAATCGGTATTAAAACGGCAGGTTCCGACCGGTGGGCTACCGATGGATGTTGGTACTGTCGTAAATAATATTGGGACAGCTATTGCAGTGGCAAATGCGGTCATTACTGGTAAAGCACTGGTCGAGCGGATCGTGACGGTAACTGGTGATGGAATCAACGAACCTAAAAATGTTTTGGCTCGGATTGGAACACCTTTCCAGGATATCCTCAATCATTGCGGTGGCTTGAAAGAAGAAGCAATCCAGGTATTTATGGGTGGTCCCATGATGGGTATGGCGCAGTATAATCTGCAGGTCCCAATTGTTAAAGCAACCAGTGGAATTGTTTGTACTGCGGAAAAGGGACAACCAGCGGAACGTGCGATGCCTTGTATTCGCTGTGGCACCTGTGTTTCAGCCTGTCCTATGTTTTTATTACCAACCCGGATTGCACGTTTATCCGAGATGGGTCATACCGCTGAGTCTGAGGATCTGGGTATCATGAATTGTATCGAATGTGGTTCCTGTTCTTTCGTTTGTCCATCACAGATTCCACTGGTTCAGTGGATTCGGCTGGGCAAATTGCAGGTAGGGGAAATGAAACGTAAAGAAAAAGAAGCGGCTTAAAGGGAAGAGAATGGAAGCGGAAAAGAAGGTACCGGAACAATCTGCTAAGCAATCGGGCGAAAACGTTTCATCCCAACCGACGATGGTAAAAAAAACCAAACCCAAAAAGGATCCCCGCGCTAAATTGTATAAACCGGAACGGATGTTGATCATGTTATCCAGTCCTCATTTGGGAACAGTTGACAATGTTCCAAAGATTATGTGGACGGTGATAATTGCCTTAATTCCAGCGGTCGTGATGTCAATTTTTTATTTCGGTTGGTTATCGATCTGGATGATAACTGCTTGTGTTAGCGCTGCTTTGGCTACGGAAGCGCTAATCAACCGAATGAAGGGTGAATCGTTTACAATAAAAGATGGCAGTGCAGTTATAACCGGTTTGTTGTTAGCCCTGACCCTGCCACCCGCATTTCCCATCACCAGCGGTATCCTTGGGACGATATTTGCTATTGGGATCGGCAAACATATCTTTGGCGGCCTCGGTTATAATATATTTAATCCGGCCCTGTTGGGACGAGCATTTTTACAGGCTAGTTTTCCAGTGGCCATCACCACCTGGACGACACCCCGCACACTGGTGGATGCCGTGTCAGCAGCTACTCCTTTAGGCGGATTTAAATTTGAAAAAATTTCGACGGCTTTTATTGACCTCCTGTATGGTAATACGGGCGGGTGTCTGGGGGAAACATCCGCCATTGTTATCATTGCAGGGGGTCTGTTTCTTATAATTCGTAAATATGCCGATTGGCGGATTCCGGTCAGTTACCTTAGCACGGTTTTCATTTTAGGTGGTTTATTTTGGCTGTTCAATCGAGTTGACTATCCCAGTCCCTGGTTTCATATGTTCAGCGGTGGTCTGATGCTGGGCGCTTTTTTCATGGCCACCGATATGGTTACCTCACCGATCACACCTCGAGGCTCTTGGATATTCGGAATCGGAGCCGGTGTACTACTGGTTGTTATCCGGCTTTTTGGAGCTTTGCCGGAAGGTGTAATGTACTCGATCCTGCTGATGAACGCGATGACTCCTTTGATTAATCGCTATACCAGACCAAAATTTTTCGGAGAACCGCGGGCATGAGTACTTCTACAAAAATGATTACAGTGTTAACGATAATTGCTGCATTGTCCGGTAGCATCTTGTCAATGTGGGATGGTGTCACGGCACCCCGAATCGAGGAAAATCGTCTCAAAGTGCTGATGCAGGCTATTTCTACCGTTCTTCCGGCCTACGACCATTACGAAGAAATGCTGGTAAGGGACGATATTACTCTGTATTTGGGAAAAGATAATAATGGTAATACTGTTGGTATAGCGTTTAAAGCTAAAGGGAATGGTTTTTCACCTGATCTGACTTTAATGGTGGGGATCAATCCCCAATTTTCCGAATTAACCGGAATTGAAGTTTTAGAACAGATCGAAACCCCCGGACTTGGAAATAAAATTGAAGACGATTGGTTCAAGGATCAGTTCAAAGGTCAGATAATGGATGACCAAGAAACGGTGGTAATCAAGAATGTAAAACCTAGCGACCCAGCCCGTGGTATTCAGGCTATTTCTGGCGCTACAATTTCTTCAAAGGCGGTTGTTAATATAATCCGAACGCAGGTGCTGACAGTTCGTGAGCTGTATAAGCAT
>JABMQW010000243.1 GCA_013203115.1 Fidelibacterota bacterium | reverse complement strand
CGACTTTACAAGATGGGTTAACAATCGGATTTACATCTGCGGAACCGGCTCATTACGTGGCGCCCTTAGCAGTGGATAAAATTAATCTTCCAGAGAATTTTCAGTTAATGCCGGCCTACCCCAATCCATTCAACCCCCGGACTCAAATCACTTTTAAGCATCCGAGGATTAACCATATTAATATTACTATCTATGATTTGCTGGGACGCAGGGTTCTAACTTTGACTGATGGTCAATACACTGCCGGGCAACATACATTAATATGGAATGGACGAAACTCTAATGGTGTACCAGTCAGTTCCGGCACTTATTTTGTTGTAGCACGAAGCGCTGGAAATCGGCAGGTGAATAAGCTTTTTCTATTGAAATAGCATGCCGCAGGGAAAGTGGTTTTAGAGTGCTGGAGTTCGTCTACAGTGATTGGAATTACAAAGTACGAATTACAAATTGAAGGCTAAATTTCCAATCTCCAATTTCCAATCTCCAATCTCTCAATGTGTAACAACTACCGGTACCCTGCCATCTTCAACTACTTTTCTGGCTGTTGAGCCGTAAAAAAAACGTGAAATACCTTGTTGACCATAGGCACCCAGCACAATGGCACTGGGCATCCTTTTTTTAGCTTCATCCAATATCACCTGGCTTGGTTTACCTTCGTGGATGATAGAGGTAGCATCCAGACTATGCGCTTTCAGGTAGTGTAAGGCGCTATCATGCAGCGCCGTAAATTCTTCCTTTGATCCGGCTGACACTAAGTAAAAATCGATATCGGAAAAGATGTCTTTATCTTCATAAAGATCTACAAATTCCCTTAATCCCCGAGCCGATTCTTTGGAATGATCCAGTGCAATTATGACATTTTTGGGGAATTCAATATTCTCAGGTATGGCAGCTACCGGACAGGAAGCATGCTTCAGAATGCGCATCACCGTTTCACCCGGCTTGGAAGTCGTTTCAAAATGGAAAAAGGTTTTGATGCCAATATAGATCAGGTCCGCAAAATTGGCTTCCTTGACAATTTCCTCAAAGGGCACACCTTCATGGGAACGGACTTCATAATTTATGCCGTAGGTATTACACGTAGATTTAAAATTGCTGATAAAGGTGGCCATTTTGGTACGGCAATCCTTAATCATGGCTTCCTCAGCCTTATGGGCGTAATAACTGGTTCCCAGGGCAGCGCCTCTTTCCTGCTTGCTAATACCGGGAAGATCGATCACACCCACACCTACAACTGTGGCGCCGGTCATTTTTGCCCGCTGACACGCAAGTTTAATTGCTGTCTTGGAATAATTTGAACCGTCAATTCCTACTACAATTCTTCTAACCATTTTTACTCCTAATTGCCCTTAATTTCCCAATAATAACGACGAATTTTACGGAAGATCATCATAGCGTTCATTAAAAACGTAATTTCATCTGTAACATTTTCCTGCTCTAATTATCAAACTAAGCAAAATGATTGAAATACTATGCTAAAAATTTACACGCTTACAAATTGCCCCTACTGCCAGGCAGCTAAACAATTTCTGAACGATCGCCAGCAGGAGTTTGAAGAAATCAATGTTGAAAAACAAAATATCAGTCGTGAAAAATTGATAGAGTTAACCGGAGGACGCACTGTACCACAAATTATAATTGATGGAAAATCGATCGGTGGATTCGATAATTTGATGGCCTTGGATCAGGCCGGTAAATTGCTATTTTAATAATTTCGGCAGCTTACTTTATCAGAGTGATTTTTTCAACCTGCCGGTCTTTTTTCCCCTGTGCCACGATAAAATATATCCCGGATGGGGCTGGTTGGCCCGAATGATCTTTACCATTCCACTTGATATTATACGGTCCGAAATCATAATACATGTCAGTTAGTTTAGCTATCCGTCTGCCAATCAGTGCATAAACATTAATCTTGATTCTTTGAGGACTGACTACCCTTAAAGTGAGCTGTGTGGAATATTTAAATGGATTGGGGTAATTCCGGGCGAGGGTAAAACTTTCGAGTGTCTCATCCATCACCGTTATATAATCTACCAATGCGATACTACTCGAGTCTCCTTTGTCATTTTGAATAAGCAAAGTGACAGTGTAGCGCCCTTCGGAAGTGTAGGTATGGATGGGATTCTGATGAGTGCTGGTGGTACTGTCGCCAAATTCCCAGTACCAGTTTTCCAGTACGCCAGGACCGGGAATCGATAAATCGGTAAATTGTACTGTCAAGGGTGTATACCCTTTGGTTGAGTCGGCAGTAAAACCAGCCCAGATTGTTTCATACTGTCCGGGACTGAAATCCAGTTCGAAATTCCAGTCGTTACCGGTATCATCCTGACTGACAACCACCACATACATTGCCATCATTATTGTGGGGTCAATATTAACCTGGCTCCCGGACTTGATTGTGTAATTGCCTTGATAATCTTCGCGGATCGCATGGAGCTGAAGGTCATAATTAGTTCCAGACGTGTTAGTCAAATGAACCAGAACCGGTGTAAAAGTATTTATTTTGAAATATAGGCTGGCAAACTGATTCAGGCGATTATTATAGACTGTCAGAGTATCACCGGTTAGATAATTTATCGTTTCTTCGATTGGCAGCAAATCCTGGACCGGGTAACTATCAGCTTCCTCATAACTGTAAATACCCGCTCCCGGCGATGATGACATGATCAGATTAGCAATAACCATTTTATTAAGGGCGTCTTGAAAAGAGGAGCCGACGGATTGCAGGGCTTCGCTTATTTCCAGGTGACTATAATCATGATTATAACTATCATGAACAATGCTGCGTTCAAAAATCCGTCGAATGGTTTCATAACCGCCCAGGTGTTCATATATATACTGGAAATAAATGAATGAGCCGTAGTAATGACTGGTATCCAAATCAAGCGCTAAATATGGTCGGCTGAACCAACCGGGCATGTACTGGTAGCAGTCATTAATATCATCGAAAACGATCTCCTCCATTAGAACCGCTGTAGCCTCGAGTAACCAGATCTCATAATTTGTGTCCCAGCCATCGTAACCAAATTGAATGGAATGGAAGAATTCGTGAGCGGCTGTGACCTGAATATTCTCTTCCTCCGTATTTGGAAAACCCGAATAATTATTACGAATTTCTATATAACTGGTCCAGGCGTTGACTTCCGTAATCGCTGAATTATTGTTGTCACCAACTAATTCATCGGCATAGGTTAATGCATAATAACTCAGAGGAAGATTTTGGATGTATACGTCAAAATGATCCGAACCACTCGTATTAGCGTCACTGGGCGGCCGGGTGAACTGCAGCGAATCAACTTCCACATAGTAGGTGCGCCGAAAGGCCGCGGCAACCGTTTCGATATAATCCGGTATACCGATTACGCCATCGTTATCAGTGCTGTCTATAGCATCGGTACCATTGGTATTATAATGTATCCGAAATTCGCCGAAATCCAGGTGATTGTCCAACCCAGGCCGGAGACGGGTAACATACTGTTTGGAAAAATCGAACCTTAATTGTTCGAGCTGCTGTCTTTGTTCGGTTGGCAGATTATGCCCGTTCAGGGCGATTTCCATCATGTAGGGCAGTAGGGATTCCGGTGCTTCCCGACCCTCCAGCGCCGCGATTATATTATTTGCAGCTTCAATCGTCTGTGCCTGGTTTGGTTTGGCCAGTAGACAAAACGGTAGTAATAATATTATTGGCAGTATTTTAAGCCTGCGATTCATCATTTTCCGTGTGCAATGACGGAGGTGGTTCCATCTTCCGCAGGCGCCGTTTTCGTAAGTAGAAGCGGATGAACAGTCCCATCAGGACCATACCAATTACATAATACCAGGCGAAATAGATTGGTAAATCAGTCATGGAATAATGGTTTGATTTTCTTATCGAATAAATATGTTCCCAGAATCAGTCCAAGTCCTGTGCCGAATTCCCAACTGAATCCGGCGCTGTTGTCCTGAGTAATTATTCCCGCAACCGTCAGTGATGCACCGGTCAGGTAGAGCGCGGAGCGGATTTTTCCATAGGTCGGACCAGGTTGTTTTGCAGTCAATAACGGCGCCGGAGTAAACTCCGGTTGGGACTGTTCTTTAGCTTTCTGAAGCGAGGCTAAGACATCGGTGATCGGAAATCGCAGGGATACCAGAATCTCCGGCGGATTATCAGATTGGTATAGATCGAATGATTCCAGCGGTTGGTCCAGCTCAAAGGCAAACTGGGCCGATTCACCGACATGACTCAATTCCAGTTTGGTGACCGGTTTTATCAGGGGTGTAGCCATTATCCGGTCCATATCGGCCCTGGCATTCATGACCGTCAGATAAAAATAGATATCCTTGCGTATCCAACCACTGGTATACTGCAAATCCACCGGCTTATTGGTCATAATCCGCAGGAATGCGCCATTCTTTTTACTTTCGATTGACAGACCGGTAATAGTGGTCTGGCCGGGCAGGATTACTACCGTGCCTATTAAAAGAGGCAGCATGATTCGGATCAGTTTCAGCGGGTGCATTGGGTATTTAACCTGGTAAAAACTAATTAAGTTTCAGTTAGTGATACACGGGAAAAATCAATTCCGATTTATCAATTGTCTATCATTCGGCACGGCCAAATAATTAGTTGGATTTATAAAAAGCACAACGTTTGGGTTAAAAACCGTTTTCATTGGTTTTTAGGTTTTGTTAGCAACATTTATTTAATTTTCTCAAATTTTCGTAGTTGTTTTCCAATTCTTCGCCATACATCTTTGAATTTAGGTAGTTCCTTAATCTGGTGACTTAGATTGTCTTTCCAAGCATTTTCGTAGGTTTTTTGTTTGCCAGTTACCTTTTCAATAAATTCGGCAGGATTTTGCCCTTTATGTTCAGCTTTCCGCTTGAATTCGTAATGGACATCTTGCAATTCAATTCCCTCGATGTTTGTTAAATAGTCAAAATCGTACAAATCTTTCGGTACTGTTCTTCCCATCATCGCAGCCATCTTTTCAATTACAACTTCTTTTAAGCCGTAACATTGAATATTATAATCACCTTCTTCCTTTAGATCAGAATAATCGTGCCGTACAACTCCTTGCTCAACATCAAACTCAAGTTGCTCACCTCTGGTTATATCTAATTTTACATGGTCACCGCTACCACCCAGCGGACCAATATAATCAATATAAAATTTCATGCTATTTGTTGACTCATGAAGGTCTTTTGATCCTTCAGGGATCGAGAGATTGATATTAGCTGCTGCTCTTATTTCGACAAACACTTTATCGAAAGCTGAATAGATTTCGTCATTCGAAATATCATCCTCTATATCCGGATTCATTGTGAAGTCCATATCTTCCGAATACCGATAATCTTCAATATGGATTTTCTTAAGGCAAGTGCCGCCTTTGAAGGTAAGAGCATCCTTCAAAAAATCATGGTTTGATATCCCCCATAACAACCACGAAATGATATAGTCCTTTTCAATTTGTTGTGGTCTAACACCTTCTTGATTGGAAATCTTATGTACTACTTTAGGTTTAATCATGCGTATATGGAATTTTTGATTGTATCGGTTTCAACATTTATTTTTAAACCAAACCTTGAGTCCTTACGCCCCTGGTCAGGTGCGGATGTGTCTAACAATGAATAGCTGGTTCCCATTTTCTGTAATATTCCTTCATGGTCTGATGTCCAGTTAAGATCAACCAGGTCACATATGAACAGGTAACGTTTTGTAGCTGCCTGACTTTCGTTTTGAATGAGATACTTTAACAATTTGTCTAGGCTAACCTTATCCCTTGTCTCATAGATTGCCTTTCCGACTTCAACCATACCACCGCATAGATGTGGTCGTGTAACAGCATCCACTATTGTTTTCTCTAAATCGCTAACCATTACTTTATTATGTTGATTTATCCAGGTGTTTTTATAGCCAAAAAATCTCTTGGAAGTATGAGTCACAAACTGAAATTCGATTCCTTGAATATTTCTTGATGATGAGGCAACTTGATGGTTGGTTACTATGATTTCTTTTAAGCTGGGCTGTGTAATAAGTCCATGAACCTGCATGGCAGAATAATACCCTATATAGTATTTTTTACCTTTCATTATATATTTTGCTACCAGATGCCAATCGGGAATGTAATTTTCAGCATCTGCACTAGTTGGTACAAGGTGGTATAAACCACGACTCAACTTGATTAACATTCCTTTATCAACCATTCCTGAAAGAACTTTCGATAAATAAATTTTATCTGTACTAGAATATTCTTTTACAACAGCTTGATATGAAAAACAGTCCTGGTCAGCACCAGAAAACCTTTTTATTATATCCCAACTAAGTTCACTTCTCATTTGTTAGACGTTTATTACTTTGTTATTCTATGTTAATGGACAATTCTAATGTAATAATTATCTCTTGAATAGTCAACTATTAAGTGATTATTGTAAATATAAAGGAAATAACAGTGTAATATATAACTAATTACTCGCCAGCGCCGAAAGCCCTGACTACTCCCAACTTG
>JABMQW010000033.1 GCA_013203115.1 Fidelibacterota bacterium | reverse complement strand
AGTTTATTCTGGGCTGTTATCTTGATTGGCATCGCCTTAGTATTCGATGAGGGTAACGAAGCGATTGTGGTAGTTGGTCTACAGATTGCTTCCTTTACTTATGGTGGATTGCTCGGGCTTTTCATATTGAGTAAAATGAAGCGCCAATTCAAGCCGGTTAGTTTAATTGTAGGACTGGTGGCTAGTTTGCTGATCGTCTTTGTTCTTAAATGGGTCGGTCTAGCCTGGACCTGGTTTATCTTGTGTTCGGTCATCACCAATATCCTGCTGGTATATCTGACCGATATAATGCTTCCTGATCGGATGAAAGCAGGGCATCAGGGCCTGCCCGCCGAAGGCACGTAGGCGGGTATATAAAAAATAAGCCCCGATTATTTACCGGGGCTTGGAAAGAATAAATCTAAAAGTAATTATAATTTAACGCGTTTTTCGCTCATTTTGATACCTAGGGTCTCTAGCTCATCCAAAACCGGTTCATATACTTCCGGCATATTGGGTATCTGAACGCCAGTCAAGTTTATTTTTCCTTCGGCCATCATGCGCACACTGATGCCTAATGGCAGGCTGACGGTACGAGCCATGGAGCTATCGCCGTTGGGAATACCGTAGTCAATCAGGGTCGATGTGATCTGGTCCCGAGAGCCATCGGCATTTTCGATCGTGAATTTATGCTGCATGGCGATCATGTCTTTCTCACCAGCGGCATAGTATAATTTATCCTGCATCTGCTGGCTGAGCACATCGAGAATATTATCAAAATCGGGGATAGGTTGATCACTGAAGAGCCCCAACCATTCGAGGCGTTTGATAATTTCATCATCAACGGATAATCCAATTTTTAGAGCGGCTTTCTGCTTTACATCATCACCCTCCGCAGCGCCGACCAGTTTAGCCATCATCTGCTTGAAAGTGATTCCTTTTATAACCGGTGTTTCATCGATCAGTCCCAGATCGACCATTTTTTTCAGTGTGTCGCACCAACCCAGATTACGATAAGTACCCCGTTTCACGGTCAGGGCATCATCCAGCCCGTACACATCCTTGTAGGGGATTGAATCGCGGTTGGCATAGACTTCAAATTCGTCAGCCAGGCCTTCGATCCGCTCCACCAGATAATACTCAAACAGAACCGCACCTGAGATTTCGACAACTTTGCCATTCTCTAACCAACTGGCCGAATTACGGGAAGCCAGAACCACGCCTTTAGGACTCCAGGAAAATTTATAGCCGAATGGATTATCATTATCTTCGGGAGCCGGGAGTCCTCCGGTATTAGAATAGAAATGAAGTACTTTTCCACCTTCGGTGGCTACCATATTAATAATTTTCATGGCAGACATGTGGTCGATTCCAGGGTCGACTCCGATCTCATTGAGAAACAATAATCCTTTTTTCTTTACCGCCGCATCCAGTTTTTTCAGCTCAGCGCTCACATAAGAGGTGGTAGCCATATGTTTATTCAACTCCAGGCATAAATCTGATACTTTCTGGTGGTGTACCCAGGGCAGCAGACTGACGATAATCTCATGTTCTTTTATCAGGTCCGCTAATTTTTCTGTATCATTGACATTAATCGGCAGGGCTTTTCCATTTGGAAAACCCTCGACCAGTTTCTCAGCCTTACTTACCGTTCTTGAAGCACAGGTTACATTCAAATGTTCGTGTTTCAGTAAATAGCGCACCCCCGGTCGGCTTACAAGACCGGCACCTAGCACTAAGATTTTATTCATGCTGCCTCCGTCTAATTCAGTAAAAATCGTATTGATTTAGTAGTGGATTAATCCTGGTTTACAGGAATTCCCGGATATATTCATATTCGGGTGTCAATTTTCCCCGATGCAGGATCAGGGCTTTTTTAATGGGAAATGGAAGTTGTAGATCTTCAAATGGAACCATAAAATCAGCTTCCACGATATCATTCACAAAGTTTTTTAATACCATTGAAAATTCTACCGATGATTCGAGTGGAAATTCGCAGGGCAGATTATCTACGGCCATGATGGTAATCCCAGGGGCTGATGTTCCATTCTCAAAACTATTCGATCCCGGATGATAGGTAAAGGTAGCTTGATCCGGATAGGTAACCTTTTGGGTCAATTCAATAGATCCATCAATGTCGCAGCTAATATCGCCTATTACCTTCAGTTTTTGTTCGGTTTTACCCTGAGATTGTAGATATTTCTTTGTCACTAATCGCGGATATTGTTCAGTCCAGTAGATACAATTAACCAGCATGGTCAAGCAGGGTAGATATTGTTCGAAGACACCTTCATATTTCTCAGGATGCTGGTAATAATCCTGTAGAATAAATTCCCCTGAATTGGGTTTCACCATATCTTCTTCTTTAAAAACTACTTTATATAGGTGCTGTTCAGAATTGAGACTATCAAAATTATTAATTAATTCCAGGGGAGTTATTTCCCGGAAGGGCAGCAAATCAAATATCTCTTGGGCGCCCAATGATACATTACCATATCCGGCAAAACCAACCACTACCGGATTAACTTCAGCAGGTAAGCCGTTCTCGGCAATATACTCACCGAGTTGGGCGATTTCCGTTTTGGCGTCTGCGAGGGAACTATAAGCGTAAGCCTGCTTGATTCGTTTAAAAGGAGTTGATATCCCGGCTGCTTTCATTTTTTGGCCATAAGCAAAAAAAGTTTCGATCATTCCAGCCAGACCGGCATAACGGCCAAAGAAAATCAGGCGACGACCATTTTCATCGACGATTCGTTCGTAATCAATCAGGTTTACTTTCAATTCCATCATTCGTCGCAGCATTGGCATATTATAGGCTTGACCTTTAACTACATGCGAAAAAAAGATATAATTTTTCCCCCGCTCGAAAAAATCAACCGGCATTTCCTTAACGGCAAAAATAGTATTAGCTGTCGATAAGTCATCTTTTAGTTCAGCCTTCACAGCAGCATAATCAGCAGCGGTAAATATCCGCAGTGAGGAAGGTTGCAATTGGGTCTTTATAGCATGTCTTTCATTTAATTCTTGTATATGTTCAGGAATAAGCGGAACCCGCCGTTCCCATTCATTTTTGTCTTCCCGTCTGATTCCAATAGTCTTTTCCATAGCTACCTCTATTAAAGCGTATCGTTGGCTAAATTAGCGCCAAATTTAAGAGCTGAAATTTGAGGTTTAAAAGAGAAACTCGTTTAGCCGACGAGTATTTATAGGATCAATGATATTGGCGTCTTTCGTTTAGAAAAAACGATAGACAACTATATAAAAGTTTACAAATATTTCTTACTTCAAAACGTGATTTGAAAACCTCCGCCGATTTGTAAATCCTCCATACTGCCTGTGCTCCGATGAATCGGAGCTATGGTAAGCAGGTAATCCTCTCAACACTTTATCCCGACAAAAAGAATACCCCGTTACATTCACTTCTTTCAGTACAGGCTTTAGGTATGGATGAATTCCAAAATTCATCCCCGGTTCGGGATGTCGCCCCACAGGGCGTAAATTTAGGGTACCACGTCACATTCACTGCGTTCAGTACATGGT
>JABMQW010000032.1 GCA_013203115.1 Fidelibacterota bacterium | reverse complement strand
TACTCCGGATTCCAGACCGAAACCCTGTCAACCAGTGAAGATGCCATCTTTGTTACCTTTGCTAATCAGATAGCGTCCGGACTGTCGGTGGGCCTGAATTTCAAGCTGCTTTTTCACCGCTTGCCAGTTGATGGGGAAAACCTGACTGGCAAAGGAATCGGGTTCGATATTGGTATTATGTTCCGCCGGATTACTAACCTGACAATCGCTGCAAAAATTCAGGATATCAATTCCAAATATGTCTGGAACACTACCAGCATCTTTGATGATGAAGGTCAGGTATACAACGATTATTTCCCAACCATTTTCCGCTTGGGCGGCAGCTACACTTTTAGACAATTTTTATTTACTGCTGATTACGGTTATGTAGCCGATTTACAGGAAAATTTTTATCTTGGTTCAGTAATAAGAGTAGGAGCCGAATATACCTGGCGTGAGCAATATTTTTTCAGAGCCGGTTTCGGTAACGCCCGCGTATCGGTAGGCGCAGGAATGAATTATTCCTTATGGAAAAATAAAGATGCCTACCTTGATTATGCCTTTGTTTATGAATTGCCAATAGGAATTTCCCATGTCTTTACTTATGCCTTTAACTTATAGAAAATTAATCCTTCCGTTTATTCTGACAGGGTCAATCTCAGCTATTGGGACCCAGTTTCTAGCTATTCCCAATTCTGCCAGTGAGCTGGCCTTGGGTGGGCAAGCCGGTATGCAGGTGGAATCAATGGTTAATCCCGCCTCAGTCCAAAAATCAGGTCCGGGAATGGAACTGAATATCAGTTTGGGAAACTGGTTGGGGGGCGTTAATGCTTCGTTTGTGAGTGTCGGTTTTGACGCTCTTTCCGGAACCGGGCAGGTGGGATTCCGCCATTTTGGGCTGGACGATCTGGAATACCGTGATGAACGGCCTATGGATCAACCTTTGGCAACTTACGGAGCTTATGGAATAGCCCTGGATGGCGGCTGGGCTGGTTCCATCGGTGCTAATAAAATTGGAATTGCCGTTCACCTGATTCGGATGCAAATGCAGACCGAATCATCCACTGGGATTGGTTTGGATCTGGGCGGAGTCAGACAGATTAACCGTGCTATCACCATTGGAGCAGCTTTGTTGAATATGGGAACAATGAATGCCTTGATGGTTTCGGCGCCGCAACTACCGCTCAGACTGCTTATCGGTGGCGGATACATGATCGATCACCCCCGGATTCCCACCGAGATCGGCCTTACCGGTGAATGGTCAGCCCTGCGGGAAAATATGATCTTAAGTATTGGCAGCCATTCCACCTGGAAAATGATGCATTGGTCTTTTGGAACCAAACTGGCGCCGGAAGTTGTTGTTGTCTCAACGGGATTTGGTTTAACCCTGGGACGCTATGCGATCAGATATGGGATTCAATTTGGTTCTCAGCAGGTGGGCTTGCCGCAGTTGATCGATCTGGCGGTGCAATTGCCCTGATTTTTTGTGAGTAAATCCATAAAATCTTTGAAAGACGTCCTCAGTGCACTGCGTCCCTCATCTTATGGGTTGTTGGCCTTCATTATACTGGCGATTATTTTGCTTTTACTGTTCAGTCGTGCCCGCCGGGATGTCGAACCGGAACGAAAACCGGTTTCACCACCAATAACGGAACAACCGGTTGAGAAAGAGCCCGCTAAACCGCACAAGGGTCGGATTGCCATAATCATTGATGATTTCGGATATAATTATAATAGTGTTACCCAGGCTTTCCTGAAACTGGATGCCGATCTCACTTACGCTATTATCCCCGGCCATCACTATAGTCAGCGCTTTGCCAGTGAAGCGGCCAAACTGGGCTATGAGATCATGATTCATATGCCCATGGAATCAATGAATCATCTGGCCGGAGAAGAGGGTTACATTCTTGAAACGGGCATGACCAGCGCGGAAATCGAACGGCGGGTCCAATTAGCGGTAGATCATATTCCCCAAGCCAGTGGGATGAATAATCATCAAGGGTCCAAGGCCACTCAGGACGACCGGTTAATGACGATTGTTGGTACGATCTTAAAACAAAACAATAAGTATTTTATTGACAGCCGAACCACTGCTGAAACGGTTGCTGAAAATAAAATGAAGGCAATCGGCGTTCCGGTATCCAGACGGAATATATTTTTGGATAATGATTCTGACCCGGAACTTATTCGGGAACAGATCAATAAATTGGCGCAAATGGCCACCCAGCGGGGTCGAGCGGTTGGTATTGGTCATGGTCGTCCTGCTACCCTCCAGGTGTTGCAGACGGAAATTCCCCGCTTGGAAGCGGAAGGCTACCAGTTTGTACAGGCCTCCCATATTGTCCGCTAATCGATAGGAATTTTGTAACTTCGGCGTCAGATAAAATCAGATAAGGTTAATCATTGGATATTATCAAACAACTGAAAATGGGGGCTATGCAATGCCGATATTGTGTAAAGTAACTCGCGGATTTTATATCGAAAGTATTCACGTAGCTTACGCTGTGGTAGTCGATGCTAATGGTAAAATTGTGTTTAACAGCGGTGATCCCAAATATGTAACCTGCATTAGATCGGCACTGAAACCGTTTCAATCTTCTGCCGCAGTTCTGGCCGGCGCTTTCGAAGCAGTCGGATTTACCAACCAGGAAATAGCGCTGACCTGTGCCTCGCATAACGGGGAAGAGATTCATGTCAAAACGGCAGCCGGAATGCTTGAAAAACTGGGGTACACTGTTGACAATTATGAGTGTGGCAGCCATGCGCCTTATCATAAAGCTTCTGCCGAATATCTGATTCGGCAAGGACAGACCCCGACGGCGTTACATAATAATTGTTCTGGTAAACATGCTGGAATGCTGGCGCTGGCCAAGCACCTGAAGGTTGATCCCAAGGGCTATACTTTACCGGATCATCCGGTGCAGAAAATGATTCTTAAGCAAGTGGAGCGCTACAGCGGACTCCATGATTTACCGATTGGTGTGGACGGCTGCAGCCTGCCGACACCGTTTTTACCACTTTACAGCATTGCTATGATGTTTCAGAAATTAGCCAGCGGTGATTATCCTGAATTGAATTTGCCCTATGAAGTAATGACGACCAACCCATATCTGATAGCCGGTGAAAAGCGTTTTGATACTGATTTTCTGAAGGTGCTGGCTGGCCGGGCGGTAACCAAAGTTGGTGGTGAGGCGATCCGGGGTGTTGGTATCCGTCGTCCCGATGGTGAAATTTGGGGAATAGCAGTTAAAGTATTGGATGGTAATCAACGAGCCAATCCGGTGGCCACGCTAACTGTTTTAAAACACCTGGATCTGTTGACCGAGGACGAACTGACGCAATTGGACGCTTACCGGGTAACAAAACTTTTTAACCACC
Source organism: Fidelibacterota bacterium (assembly GCA_013203115.1). GTDB lineage: Bacteria > Fidelibacterota > Marinisomatia > Marinisomatales > TCS56 > JABMQW01. Next base: position 16,384 of record JABMQW010000032.1, on the reverse strand, counting down.
GTAAAATTCATATCGGCAATATTTCCGGGTCCATCGAAGAATGAGAATACCGCATACCGGTTTTTCTTTTTTGGCCATCTTTCTATTGCTGGTTCCTATAACGGCTCAAAATTGTCCGCCCGATACCTTGGCGGTCAACCCGCCCCAGGATTACTGGTCAATCCCCTATTGGAATGATTGGGAAGGGATCGAAACCGTCACCTGGAATATCGAGCATTTTCCCCAGAGCGGCAGCACGACCATCAATGGTGTCGCGGAAATCATATTGGATCAACTGGCCGATATTTACGCCCTTCAGGAAATTGATGATACTCTGGCATTTAAAAACCAGTTGATGCCGCTTTTACCTAATTACAGCTATGTCATCGGTTCCAACGGCTATTTGGCTTATCTGGCCGTAATCTATCGTAATGAAGTCCTGTCGGTGACCGGTATGACTGAATTATGGGCTGACACAGACTATTGGGACGACTTTGATCAGGATTATTACAACAATGCCCAGTATTATTTTGCCAGCCGACCGCCCTTGCGGATCGATTTCGAGTGGCAGTGTGGCAATGCCGGCTTCAATTTCAGTGTGATTGACGTGCACCTGAAATGCTGTACTACTGGTGATGGGCTGGTACGCCGCCGGATTGCGGCTCAGTTACTGGGTACCTATCTCGACCAGCAAATGGCTGCCGGCGATTCTAATATTATTGTGTTGGGTGACTGGAACGATGATCTGGTGGATACGCCACCCTACGACGCTTTCACTGTTCTGCTTAATAATTCAAATATTAATTTTGTCACCCTGCCCTTAGCACAGGACCCCAGCAATTATTATGATTCTTATCCGTCCTGGCCCAGCTTTTTAGATCATATTCTGATCACGGCCGGTTTATTTGATGATAATATCGCCGGTGAGGTAACCACTTTCCGGTTGGATGATTACATTACTAATTACAGTTCGATTATCTCCGATCACCGTCCCGTAGGCTGGCGTTTCCCGGTTGCCGGGTCGGCGGAAGCATCGCCCTTTAATATCGTAATTAGCGAAATCATGGCTAACCCGGCGGCCGTACTGGATTCGTACGGAGAATGGTTCGAGCTTTATAATGCGGATTCGGTGCAGATTGAAATATCGGCCTGGACGATAGCCGATGCCGATGCCGATAATCACTCAATCGATCCGGGGATCGATTTCTTTGCCCTTGAACCCGGTGAATACCTGATATTTGGCCTTGATGGTAATTCCGCCGTAAATGGTGGCGTTTCTGTGGATTATGTTTACAGCGCTTTTTATCTCGCTAATTCGGAGGATGAAATCATCCTGCGTGACAGCCAGGGCCGGCTGGTGGATGAGGTCCGGTATACTGCTTCCTTCCCGTTAACCAGCGGTGCTTCCATGTATCTAGCGGACTTGAATTCTAATCATAACCTGGCTGCCAGTTGGGTACTGTCTACTGAAACTTTTGGTGCCGGTGATTATGGTACACCGGGCTGGGGTCCGTTTAATCTAACAATACAGAAGAATGAAACCGTATTTACTACAGGATTCCAACTGGGTATTAATTATCCTAATCCATTCAACCCCCGAACGATGCTCACCTATCAATTGGAAACCGCTACAAACTTGCGTCTTTCAATTATTGATTTGCGAGGCCGGGAAATAACTAATTTAGAGAATGGTTGGAAGGACGCTGGATGGCATCAGATCATATGGGAGGCCGAAGATAATCCCAGCGGATTGTATTTTGTCCGTCTCGAGAATGGTACTAGTTCAGTAATAAAGAAAATTTGTCTGATAAAATAGGATAAAAGCGGCTGAATCAAGGTAGTTTATCTTTAAATTCCCAATTAGTACAGATATAAAATTATCGGAGGCTTTCAACTATGCGTAACAGATTATTTTTCATTCTTGCCGTAATACTGATTCTTTCATTCAGCTATAGCCAGTCAATTATCAGCTATACCAGTTTCGAAGAGCCAGGGCTAGGCGGCCAGTATACCGACACCGGCGACGCCGGAACAGACCACCCGTTGGTAAATAATACCGGTGAAGCTATTGTTAATTATGATCCCGGTACCACCGGTTCCGAACTGGGCTTCTCTTCCTATTATACCAATACCATTGGCGATGTGGGGCTCACCGACGGCGATTACATCGGTGTCACTGATTACCAGGCAGCAGCCGGCATATCCTATCCTGATGGTGACCAAGGCTTCCAACTCTCGGATTGTGATGGTATGGTGACCGTCACGCTGGATACGGTTGATCTATCATCCGCCAGCGATCCTTCCGTTTCCTGCTATTATTTTATCAAAGAGGATGGCTATGAAGCACGTGACTCTGTCCGTATCTGGGTAATTGCCGATGGAACCGAAATCGACCTTTTAAACACCACTGGTTCTGATATTGATGACCTGGGAATTGAAGGTTCCTGGAACTATCTGAGCCAGTCACTCGCCGGTTATTCTGAAGCAATATTCAAGTTTGAATTACAATCGAATAGTGCCAATGAGCAATTATTTTTGGATTACATCGTCTTTGCTGATGGTATTGTGAATGTTCCTCCCACCGCTGATGCCGGGGTTGACAGGAGCGTCACTCCCAGTGCCAGCGTCACGCTGGACGGCAGTGGCAGCAGCGATCTGGACGGCAGCATCATTTCCTATGTCTGGACCCAGTTGACCGGTACCAGCGTTAGTATCACCAATTCCGACCAAATGACAGCCACTTTCACCGCTCCTGATACGGAAGGTGACCTGAGCTTTGAACTGCTGGTTTCCGATGACGGCGGTGCAAGTGATCGCGACACAGTTAATATTACCGTCGTGGAGGTGGGTATCAGTTTGGTTTTCATCAGTCAATACGTGGAAGGCTCCAGTAATAATAAATATCTGGAGATATATAATGGAGGTACCGCTGCGGTCGATCTGGAGGCCGAAGGCTACACCCTGGCCCGGGATGATAATGCCAACATGGATTTCACTTATGCCGTCCTGAGTGACTGGGGCAGTTTGAATACCATTCCAGCAGGAGATGTAATTGTATTGGCAGCTTATGAGCATACACTTTATACTTCGCCGGATACGGTTCTTAGCTATAATTCACCGGTACATTTTAATGGTAATGATGCCGTAGCACTATTGAAAGACGGCGTCGTGGTCGATATCGTCGGTGAACTGGGCAATTCGGTCGATCATATCAAGGATATGACCCTGACCCGCAACAGCAATATTACTCAGGGTAATCCAACCTTTACCTGGACCGAATGGACGCAGAGCGCCCAGAACGATATCAGCGGTCTCGGCACTCATTCGGTTGGCGGACCGTCATTCGAAAATGTGGTTGTTACTCCCGATTTTATTCTGGACAATACCGCAATCAATGTGCAGGTAGATGTCATTCCCAGCGATGGTGGAGCCGCCATGGCCAGCGGTGTGATCGCCTATGGCGATGGTTTCCTGAATATATTGGTCATGTTTGCCGTAGGTGATACCTGGTTCGGTCAGATTCCCGCTTCTGCCACAACTGGAAATATGATCTTTGAATTCATCTTCCGGATGACGGATGCCAGTAGCAACCAGTACGAATCTGCGGTGCAATCACTGATGATCGGTAGTACCACTTCGACGCCGATTGCCGATATCCATACCAATATTACCTCCCTGATTGGTAGTATCAGTACCATCAACGGTAATATGAGTATTGGTACCGGTCTTTTAGCTGTCGATTGGACCTCGGCTTACATCCAGGATGCTTCCGGTCGTGGGCTGAACCTGTACACCAGCAGCACTGACCTCGACCTGCCCCTGGGCACGGAAGTCACGATTATTGGTGAAGTGGACCAATATAATACCACCGTTGAAATCAAGGATTTCCTGTATTTGGTGACATCATCCGAATCAACGATTCCCAATCCGGCCGCGGTGACTGTGGCTGAAGCGGTGGCTAATCCTCTCGATTATGAAGGTACCCTGATCTCTCTCACCGGTGAAGTCACCGCCAATACGGCCTACTCCACTGCCACCAATTTGACTATCAATGATGGCACTGGCGAAACCACCATTCGCATCTATACTACCACAGGTATCGACGCTACTCAGTACATGGTGGGACAGACTTTCACCTTCATTGGTGTTGGCAGCCAGTATCAGGACGCATTCCAAGTTCTGGTGGGTTACGAGGCTGATACTTATTTGGCAGTCGAAGATGAATTTACGGGCACACCAGCGACTTTCGCTCTGAATCCGGCCTATCCCAATCCGTTCAATCCCACCACCAAATTTAACTGGCAGGTGAAGCAGGCCGGCAATTACCACCTGAGTGTTTTCAATCTGCTGGGTCAGGAAATAGGCACTCTGCTAGATCGCCATGTCGAACCGGGTAATTATATCACAGAATGGAATGCTGGCGCCCTGCCCTCAGGGGTGTATTTCATTCGCCTAACCGGTGAAGGTCAACAGGCTATTCAAAAAATAATGCTATTGAAGTAAGCGCTTTACCGGTCGCCTGCACCGGTATAGATTGAAGAGGTCTTTGTGAAAAAGTTGTATTATTTTACTGGTGTGTTGCTGACTGTCGCTCTGTTGAGCGGCAGTCCCAACCACTTGGTGTTCTCCGAACTGGTCCTCCAGCCAAATGAAGGGTCCTACATTGCCATCCAGAATTCCACCACCGCAGTTGTGGATATGTCGAATTATTACATTACTGATGCCACCGACGTCACAGCCGGTAAGTATTACTACAATCTGCCTGACAGTGCCGATTACTGGAGCGGATCCCCATTTGATTTCATCCTGCGCTTTCCGGATGGTTATTCGCTGGCTGCTAATGCGACGATTGTTATTGGTGTTTCCGACAGTGCCACTTTTAGTGGTGAGTATGGTAGCAACCCCGACCTGACCCTCAAGCAAAGTTTCCGCCAGGCTTACCCCGACTTAGCGACTGCACCACTGGCACCGTTCAATATTCTTGATACCGGTGCTGAGACACTGATCCTATTTTACTGGGACGGAATTGCCACTACAGTGCAGGATGTCGATTACCTGCTGTGGGGTAGTAATTCACATGCTGTGGATAAATCATCCGTTAGTGGGTATGCCCCTGATACACCGGTTGCAAGCCAGTCCTTCATGCCGGTCCATGTCAGCGGTGAGAAACTGGTCCGTACCAGCGACGAAGGCATTGAGACTGCCAGCGGTGGCAACGGCATTACCGGTCATGATGAGACCAGCGAGGATCTGGCTGCCACCTGGCAGATTCTTTCCCTGACTTCCAGCAAACCGAATATTGTTTCTTTCGCCGTGACGCCGGACGAGCCGGTAGTGGGTGATCAACTCAGTTTCAGTGCAGTAGTTACCGATGATGGTATTCTGACCGCCGTCGAATTGATTCAGGTCTTTGGCGGCAACACAGAAGTCACGGCCATGACTTCCACTGGTGGTGACAATTATTCCCTGACCCTGCCGATGGCCGAAACGGCCGGCGGTCTGCAGTGGAAAATCCGTGCCACCGATGATGCCGGGCTAAAAGATTCAACTGCCTGGCAGTTGGTGACCATTGGCTCCGGTGCCCCGGAAATCCTGTCAGCCACCATCAGTCCCGCCAACCCGGAACTGGATAATATACTGTTTTTTACCGCTGTGGTCACTGATAACAACACCGTGACAGCAGTTGAACTGCTGCATCAGTTCGAAGGTGGCACCGTGCAAAGCACCACCATGGACAATATCGGCGATAATAATTATTCCGCCAGCCTTGATCCTATCAATGCCGAAGGTACTCTGAAATGGAAAATCCGGGCCACCGATGATGAGGGCTTGCAAGATTCAACCAGTTGGAAAACACTGAATATCACCGATCCTTCGATCAGTCTGATTCCTTTCAAGGATATTCTTGCCGGTGGTTACGAAGGTAAAACCGTCGTTGTCCAGGGGTTGTTGGTGGACTATTTTGATATTACTGTTTACAACGGTCCCCATTCCCTGACCCTGGAGGATAACGAGGGCTACCGGGTGGAATGCACTGTCTGGCCCAGCGACTGGGATATTCCCAATTCGCCCCAGGCTTTTTTGCTACAACCACCCTTTGAAAAATATGTAATCCGCGCTACCGGCGTGGCCAGCTATTATGCCAAGAATGCCGTCTGGCAGATTGGAGTCACCAGTTTTGATGATTTTGATATCGTCAAAATCTACGGCTGCCCCGATCCAAACGCTCAGACCAACGAATATGGAGATTGCATTTATCCCGGCGAGTACGCTAAAGCAAGCATCAATCCGGCGCCTTATGTGATGATACCTACCATGGGTGAGCACTTGGATTATGAATTTTCCTTCCCCGCCAATTCGCGGGTTATCGTGCGGGTGTTCGATATCTCAGGTCGCTTTGTTACTTCCTTGGTGGACGAATACTATGACGAGGCCGGCGAAGTCCAGCGTACCGAGTCCTGGGCCGGCTGGGATGGCCGGGATCACCTGGGGCAAATCGTGCCTCCAGGTACCTATTTCATGCATATTGAGGCAACTGATTTCCAGTCGGGAAAAACCACCACTGATACGGCACCGGTAGTAATCGGTGTCAAATTTTAACAATCAAATTATTATGACAAAAATAATACCTATCATTATCCTGATTTTGTCTTGTGCTAACGGCCAGGTAGCCAGCGATTATCTTTACACCGGTGTCGAAGCCACCGCCCTGGCGGGAGCGGTTGTAGCCAACCCTGGCAACAGCAGTAATCTGTACCATAACCCCGCCGGTCTGGCGGAGATTTCCAATTTCCGCTTCCGGGCCGGGAGCGGCAGGGTAGTTAATATTCCCTATCTGGATTTCGGTGTCGTTGTTCAACTGCCCTGGCTGGGTTCGGTTGGAATTTCCGGTCAGAGCTCTAAAACGGAATATCACAGCACCACCCTGTCCAGTGAACAAACCCTGAGTCTCTCGAATGGATTTGATCTCCAGGCCGACCGGAATTCCCGCTTGATGCTGGGCTATTCCCTGCACTACTACTCCTGGGAACTGGGGGCAACGGCCGGAGTCAGCGGTGACGGCAGCGACGGTTTTGCTTCTGCTAGTGGAAACGCCTTCGGGCTGGATATCGGCTTTCTGGCGGTTTTAAGAGGTAAACACCGGGTTGGAGCCTATCTGAAAAATGTCAATTCGCCCCAGATGGGGGTGGGGGAATCATCTTCCTATTTGCCCCGCCGGTTGAGCGTTGGTATTGCCTACGTTCCTTTTACCCGCCTGATTACATCTCTTAATATGGACCGATTGCTGGGCGAGAATATTCTGGTCAAAGGTGGGATTCAATATGCGTTGAATGATCTGATCACTTTCCGGCTGGGTGCCCAGTCCAACCCTAATCGCTTCGGCGGCGGCATTGAGTTGAAGGTAGCTGATGTGGGCATCAACTACAGTCTGCTTAATCATCCGGTCCTGCCGTTAATTCATCAATTTGGGATTACTTTCGCTTATAAATAAGCGGGCAGCTGACAATGGTATTGCGCAATCGAGCACTTATTCTAACTTTAGGCCTTTCACTACTATTTGGTTCAGGTCAGAAGATCGATCTGAATGAGGCTACTTCCGCCGAACTGGCAACGCTGCCATTATCGGTCGAACAGATCCTGACAATAGAGCAGTACCTGTCGGCCAATCGCTACTTCAAGACAATCTATGACCTGGCCGAATTACCTGGTTTTTCGATCGATGATGTACATAAGCTGAAACCTCATGTGGAAGTCAGGATACCGGAGCTTTCGGATTTCCTGGAGAATAGTACCGTAGCGGCCTACAAGGTCGATCAATGGCTGGCGGCCGAGGGCAATACGGAAGGCTTGTCAGAAATCTGGTTGGACCGCTCCTTTGATCCGGCCGACATTAATACAATGAATTATGATGACCTGATTGCCCTGCCCAACCTCAGCCCGATTGATGTGGTAGCGGTATTGAAGCAGCAACGGCGTGGTAAGATCAAAGGCTCCTTCGAACTGCGTAATGCCCCGGGAATAAGTTATTATGGCTACCGTAATCTGATCGATTTTATCCGTTTTGAAACCGATTCACTGGCCAAGCCCCGGCCCCATGCCCGCATCACCCAGTTGTTCCGCACCGTCCCAGTCACTACTAACCCTGACGATGAAGGCCTTGTCCTGGCCTTCGCCGATGCCAGCCGGCCGGAGAATTACTTGAAAGCTTCGATAGTATACGGCAACCACCTGAAAGCCGGCTATGTATTCCGGAAAAATATGGGTGATCCGGAAGATATTTTCAGTGAGAAAAAATATTTTTCGATTGAGAAGGTAAACTGGGGTCCCATTCGGCTGGATCGCCTGGTGCTAGGTAATTACAGCGCTTCCTTCGGTCAGGGTGTGGTAATGGAAACAGGTGATTTTTTCAGCCCCCGGCGGACCGGTTATGGTTTTACCAAGCGCGCCGAAGGTATCTATCCCGATGCCACCCGCTCGATTGAATATGTCCTGAATGGGGCGGCACTCCAGTTCTCGAGTCCCTGGTTCCGCGGCGCCTTTTTCGGATCGAAAGCACCCCGGGATGCGATTATCAATGCCGATTCCATTTCCAGTTTTACATCCCTGATTGTTATGCAGCCCCGCCTGCCCTGGGGCGCTAATGGGGATACGACCAAGATTTACCATAAACTAACCTCCTCTGTCACGGAGGTCACCTGGGGTGGGAATCTGCGTATTTCACCCATGATCGGTTTGAATATCGGCTTCACTTTTTATGAAAGTCTCTATGATCGGGAATTGGCACCACAGGTAATCAATACTATAACCGGTGGTGTTGACGATACCAGTCCGGAATTTGATTCCGCCACCGATTATGATGCCTATTCCGGTGATGCTTTTTACCTGCAGTACATGACTAATTCCGCCGATCCGGAAATAGCGGCCATGTATGGCTCGGCCGGTAAGTCGGATCTATGGGACAGGGCTTTGTCTTTCCGGCGGGTTAGCGGACTGGACTTTACCTACGTAGTTGGGAATATTGCCTTCCAGGGTGAATATGGTGAGCTGTCCCTGGATAATAAGATCCTGAAATTGGGAAATGATCCCCACGCCTATGTTCTCACTGCCTATATCCAGTTCGATAATCTGAATATCCTGGCTCTCCACCGGAATTATGATTTGGAATTTGATAATCCCTACCAGCGCTCATTCTCGAATTACCAACGCTTTAAGACCACCATCCTGGAGGACAGCTACTGGCTGGAAGACCCGGTTTATAGCTATCTCTATTCCGGTAATCCCCAGCCCCAGGCCGAGGTTGGTACCTTCTTATCCGGGCGCTACCAGTTCCATCGCTCCTTCGTGGGCACTCTGAATTGGGATACCTGGACCCGCCAGGCTGATAAGGCCAAGTATTACCGGACTGTGGCAACGATCGACTGGCGACCGGTCTTTAATTACCGGATCAATATCCGCCAGAAATGGCAAGAACGGGGCGCGCTGGATGTGGCTCATCCCAGTCCCTTTGAATCCCGTGAAACCCGTATCCGGGTTACCTTGCGCATGTCCCGGTTCAATCAGTTTGTTTTATTATATGCACGGGGTCACACCACATTTTCACCGCGGCCGCGTCTGACCGGAAACGCTCTGGTGGGTGCTGATATGATCGTAGGCGATGTTGGATCACCGGATGAGACGATCGGGATCAACCTGACCCATAATTTTGATACACATTTCTCTATCCGCGGTGGCTCTCTGTATATCCAGGGCTTTCTGTGGTATTTCGAGGATACCGATTTCCGGATCTTCAATTACGAAGCGGGTGCCGTTCATAATTGGATTGCCTTCAATTTTTCCCCTAATCCTCATCTTTCGCTACGTTTTAAAGTAAGTCATACTATTAATTACCCCTCGACACGGATCACAGCCGGGCAGACTTCCATGGATTACTGGGTTCGTAATCCCCTGGTTAATAATCAAAATACCGATTTCAGGATACAATTAGATTATGCGATTTAAGCACTTTATTAAAACACCGAAACTTATTCTGGTTCTGGGACTGATTCCGGTTATCGGATTCAGCCAAAGCTATTTTAATCGCTTGATTGGTACAGAAATCCACACCGGTTCTGCCCGTGCTCTGGCCATGGGTAATACCAATTCCGTGTCCGACCGGTCCAGTGCCGTTTTGCTGACCAATCCTGCCGGCCTGGCGATTGTTAGATCTGGCCTTGCTCTTGATCTGCACAGCGCTATATCATCCACTATGGAACGTCGCAGTTTGGATCTGATGGATACTTTTGGTGATTTCCTGACCGAAGGAGATTATGTGCTCAATCGTAACCGGAATTTCAGTTTTAACGGCGGCCTGACTTATGGACTGGCTCTTAATAAATTCCGCACCGGCTTGGGGATTTCTATTGGCCAGCTTACATCATTTAATTATGAATACCAGGAAGAAATCCGCGGTCGCGCCAGCCTGGAAGATGGGGATATCGGTAACCGTGATCCCTTGCTGGGTTATCATGTGTTCAGTACCGAAGGTGGATTTAATCATGTAACAGTCGGTGGTGGCTTACAATTTGGAATTGTGAAAAATTATATTCTTGGTGCTGGTTTCAGCTATCATACTGTGACCGGGAGTGAATTCAGCGAAGATTATTTTGTCGATACGGTTCTGGTTGACCCGGTCTATATGTCGAATGTTTTGTCCCGGCATTTGAAGACTGAGCCTAATTCCGGCGGTTTCTATTCATTTGGCTTGAATTTTTCCACCGGGACCGGCCTGACGGTCGCCCTGTCGCTGGATTCGGAATTGGAGATTGATACAGATGATTATCAGGCACCGAGCTTTAATACGGCCTCCGGTTTGCCGATCTATGCCAGTTATATAGACAGCACTACCCAGGTCAGCTATCTGCCTAGTGGTTTGAAATATATTAAACCGTTTACCCAGCGACTGGGGCTGGAGTACCGTACGGTTGGTGAAGTTCCCATGGTAATTGCTTTTGAATGGCAACAGACCGCTGAGTACGATAGCGACTTGGCCGATACAACCCTGAATATGCCCGGCGCCGAATACTGGAAATTCGGTTTTGAGTATCTGGCACTGAAAACGATACCGGTGCGGGCTGGTCTTGAGTTTCGGAAGCCCCGGTTCAAGGGCGTCAGTCCCGCCAGTATTTTCACTTTCGGCACCGGAAAACAGTTTGGAAACCTTTCAGTTGACCTGGCGGGCGCTTATTACATCATTACTTATGATTACCCGGATGTTTTCCCGGTATCGGGCGATGTTCGGCCGGACCTGGATCGGGTCAGCGAATCCAACCTGTCGGTGGCATTGAGTATAAAGTATACGCTTTGAGTTCATGAATAATTATTTAACCTCCCTGTCGGCACTGTTACTCTGGTTTGCGGTCATTTCCGCAGCGGATGACCTGATCACCGTACACTTGGTTACAACAAATGATTTACATGGTGTGATCGGTGAACAGTACGCCAATTTCATGAATCCCGAATATCCTCCTCAGTTGATGGGCGGCGCGGCGATCTATAAATATGTGCAGGATCTGAAAACCGAAGTGGCAGAGGCTGGCGATGAGTTGCTGATTCTTGACGGGGGGAATTTCTTCCAGGGGCACCCCCTGGGGATTTTTGACGGGGGCCGGACGATGCTGGAGTGGATGAACCGGGTTGGCTATTCAGCCCTGGTTCCCGGCCAGTATGATTTTGTATTGGGAGCCGCCAACCTGAACGAACTGGCGGAAGCGGCCGCTTTTCCATTTCTGACTTCTAATCTGATCTGTGAAGACTGCCCGCTGGATTCGGATAACCTGCTGCCCTATATCATCCGGGAAGTTCAGGGTGTTAAAATCGGTATCCTGGGAATTGTATCTTCCGATATTGTGAATACGGTTTTGCGTCAGAATATTCCCGGTATCAGTGCCCTGACGGAAGTTCAGGCTCTGCAAAAATGGGTCCCGGAATTGCGGAACTCAGGCTGTAATGTGATCATCTGCCTAACCAGTGCCGGCGAACCGTACGACCGGGAGGAGGAGTATCAACTGTTTCTGGACAGTATGGCCACCACCCCGGAATGGAACCCCCGGGAAACTCCCTTGAACGCTCTGCAGATGAGTTATTTCGCCGATGGGGTGGATGTGATCATCTCCGGTGGCGTCAGTCGCAGTTATCCAACCCCTTGGTACGATCCAACCAGTCACACTTATCTGTTCCAGAATTATGGTGGTGGCACTGAAATCGGCCATATCAAATTATTGATCGATCGTGCCACCGAACGGTTCGTGGGCTATGAATCAGTGATCGATGGGCGTGTCACCCAGACCCTGCTGGCAGATGATTTCCAACCGGATTTTGCCGTTAATGACTGGATCAGGGAACGCGAAGGGCAGGCGCTTGCAAGCTATTATTCCCAAGGGATTGATTTAGATGATAATTCCCGGAAAATCAGGCCGCCGGATAAGCTACCGAATATTACCAGTAATTGGGATGTGCCGTCGATCAATACCGATGACCGGATCGAGATAATAACCTGGAACTGTGAATTTTTCCCCCATAATTGGGATGAGACTGTGACCGCCCTGGCTGAGGTTGTCACCGATCTGGATCCGGATCTGATTGCTTTCCAGGAAATCCGCTATGCCGGTTGGTTCAGTAAATTAATGGATCAAATTCCCGCCTATGATTTCATCATTTCACGCCAGAGTTCATTCATGGACATGGCCATCATTTATAAACGGGATCTGTTTGAATTGGAACGCCAAGTGGAGATATTTGCTGAGGATGATTATAATTTTGCCGGCCGCCCGCCCCTGCAGGGCGACTTCACCTATATTAATGGCAGCGATACGACTCGTTTCAGCATTGTGAACCTGCATATGAAATGCTGTGATTCAGGTTTGGACCGGCGCCGAAAAGCTGTTGCCATGCTACACGAATATCTGGCAGAGGCCTGGGATTCAGGTAACCGTAATTTCATCGTTCTGGGTGACTGGAACGATGATCTGAAGGACGCGGACAATGCCCACGGATTCCATCCGTTTTTCGCGGATGAGCGCTTCTATTTTGTCAATGAGAAAATTGTTTATGATGTCAGCCAGGCCTCCTATCCCAAGGAGCCCTATGTGAGCTTCTTGGATCATATTCTGGTTACCGAGCAATTTGTTCCCCGGACCAATGTCTTAAAAGTGCAAACCCTGTTGATCGGTGAATATATGGGTGGCTATGAAGTATACGAGGAATATATATCGGATCACCGACCGGTATTGCTGGCTTTTCCGGTTCCATGACCAGACTTGCTGATAAAATTATACTATTTAGTTTCCTGATTTTCCTGTTGGGGTCTTGTGCCGAACCGCTGGAGAATGAGCTGCCGGAGGAGTTGACTGGGCTGGAGAATTTAGCGTTTGGAACTGATTCCACCCTGGAAATAATTACCTGGAACCTGAAGGAATTCCCCCTGTCCAATTTGGTAACAGTAGCTTACGTTACCCAAATCATCTACCATCTGGATGTGGATATCGTTGCCCTCCAGGAAATTGGGGATGCCAGTAAGTTCGACGAAGTGGTCGCCGGTTTAAATCAGCGGGACAGTCTATCAATCTGGAATGGGTACCGGTCGGATGAAGCTTACTATAATATTGATTTAGCCATCATTTTCAAGTCAAGCTATGTTATATCGAATAACATCTACGAAATATATCAAAATGATTCCGATGCTTTTCCGAGACCACCATTAATTATTGATTTTAATATAGGAAATATTCAATATTTTGTGATTAATAACCATTTGAAGGCTTTATCGGGTTCGGATAATGAAGACCGCCGCCGGGCTGCCAGCCAGAAACTACAAGACTATATCCAAGCCAATTTAGCGGGTGAAAACGTAGTAATCGTAGGCGATCTGAATGATGAAATCCAGGAACCAGCCGACCAAAATGTATTTCAGAATTTCATCAATGCCCCTACTGAGTATAAATTCACCGATATGGAGATCGCCATCGGTTCCCAATATTCCTGGTCTTACCCGTCCTACCCGAGTCACTTGGACCATATTCTGATAACCAGTGAATTATTCGATGAATTTGCCAAAAGCGAGTCCGAGGTTAAAACTATTAGAATACACGATGAACTGGAGGGTGGCTGGAATGTTTATTCCACTAAAATCAGTGACCATCTCCCGGTAGCCTGGAGATTTGCACCTTGAGATTCAAGCTGCTGATTTTCTTTGTTCTTTTCGGATTGGTTCTGCTGCCGGCCCAGGATCAGATTGCCTATTTCAAATATTTCCGTACCGACCGGGACTTTATTGCAGATAATTCTATGAAAACTACAGCCCGGATCGGTATCGCTCATCTGGAGGTGGCTTACGATGAGGATCATCAGCCGCTACTGATTTCGAAATACAGTCGTTTGGGAATCGTGCAGAGCTATGAAATCCATTCTTATGATAATTATAAACGTCTGATCCGGCGCGCCGGGCTTGACAGCGCGAAGTCGGTAGTAAAGGTTGTCTGGTATAGTGAAACGGAACCCTGGAGCAAAGCCTTCCGGGACTATGCTGTCTCGGAGGATCAGCATCTGACATTTCAGGGGCAGAATAGCATTTTTACTTTTGCGCCAAATGGTAGAATTGAAACAGTTACTTTCCGCACAGTCAATGGATTTGATTATGGTCGAATTCGCTTTCGTTATGATGACCGGGATCGGTTAATCGTGGAATCCTGGATTTCATTGCCTGATTTTAAGATTGTCCGTAAATATGCCTATGAATGGATGGGGCAATCGAAGGTCTTGCATTTGCGGGAATACAATCGGAATAATGAATTGGTCAGTCATGTCACCCTGGAACAGGCGCCGGCCGATCAATTATACAAAGTGCCACCGCCCCGTACTGGTAATATCTTGGATGAAGTTGAATTAATCTTAGACGAAATCACTGCCAAGAAAACCTACCTGCCCTTTCCAGCCTTGATACCAAAAACGGAATGGGATCGTCTGGTACTGAAAACCGGGACGGTAATGGAGGTGCATTTTATTGAGCTGACCGGAAGAGTAGTACGTTTCCGCCAGGCTGGTGAATCGGATGATCTATCGATACCACTGGAGCAGGTACAATTGATTATTTCGCGCTACGGAGAGCGCGTGTATCCGTAAGCCAGATCAAACTTCACCCGAATTTCATCAAGCTTGCTTTTGCCCGAATACAAGAATTAAATTGAACTTAATTGTTTTCCTGTAAATAACCGGATGGGATAGGAAATGCAGTCCAATCAGCATTTAAAACGCAACATATTAACAGTATTTTTGATCATGGGATTCAGCATAGGTCTGACCCAGGAAACGGCTTACCCGCCGCCGGTAAATTTGATCACCATACCCACCGCCGGGACCTTGGTACGGGGTAGTTTTGCCGTGGAAATGCGTTTACAGAAAAACGGTAGTCTGACGGCCGGACTTGCCGCCGGATTAACCGACCGCTTTATGTTTGGTATTTCCTATGGTGCCAGTCAACTGATCGGCGACTTGGAGCCGACACCGTATCCCCGGCCGGAAGCCAATCTGAAATACCGCCTGATCGACGAAACCACTTCTATGCCGGGAGTGGCTATCGGTCTGGATACCCAGGGATTTGGTCAGTATCACCCGGGAGATTCCCTGAAACGTTATGACGTTAAAGCCTATGGACTGTACGCTGCGGCCAGTAAAAACTGGCGTTTCGTGCTTGGTAATGTTGGTTTGCATGGTGCAATGAATTATAATTTTACCGAAACAACCGATGGTGACGAGGATATTAACCTGTTTGTCGGTGCCGATCTGGAATTGAATCCGGAATTTTCGATTCTGCTGGAATATAATGCCGCCTTGAATGATAATGAAAAGCCCCTTGAATCGCTGGCTATAAATAAAGATGGTTATCTGAATGCCGCCCTGCGCTGGACCTTTGTGGAACACCTGCACATTGAACTGGAATTCAATAATTTGCTGTTTGATAGAAGCGATAATAGCAAAGTCAAGTATTTCAACCGAGAGTTGAAAATCACCTACATCGAATACTTTTAAGAGAGGGATAAAATGAAAAAACTAACCATTTTGTTAATGATTCTGTCCGTGGGACTGCTGGCCCAGGATTTTGATAGTCTGATCACTCAAGCCGATGCTCAGCATGAATTGGACGCCTATGATGCTGTCTTCAAATTATTGAAAGAGGCTGAAGCGGTTGATGCGGAAAGCTATGAAGTTATCTGGCGTCTGGCACGGGCTCATTTCGATTTTTCTGATAATACTACCGATGAAGCGGAAATCGAAAAGAATTTGTATGCCGGTTTTGAGTATGCCGAAAAAGCGCTGAAAATTGGTGATGACCGGGCCGAGTCGCATAAATGGTACGGTATCCTGATTGGCC
>JABMQW010000031.1 GCA_013203115.1 Fidelibacterota bacterium | reverse complement strand
CTCACCTTTTGGAACACAAATCCCGTACGTAAATAGTACCATCACCATACTACTCAGTACTACTCTATACCACTCGATCCCTTAAAGAAAAAACTCAATTAGCAATGGCACTGTTTTCGGGGATGATTACAATAGATAATTCCAACTGAATTACAAAGCCACCTTTTCCGGCCAGGGGTTAAATTTTGAAGTACCCCAAAGTTTACTGATATAATCAATGGAGAAAAAATCTTCAAACGCATGAATCCAGTATGTCCCTTTGTCTGTCAGAGTAATTTGGTCATTATCAATTTTTAGAAAATCTATTTGTTTCAGTATTTTCATTTGTGTCCCATATTTCTGATCAAAACTCTCATTAAATATTTTTGGGAAATCGCTTTTTTTGAATTTGGTTTCATAAATTCGCCAATAAAGCCAACCAGCCATCTGCATTTCTTCAGATAAATCAGCTGAAAGAGCAATTGGAGAGTCTCCTTCTTCAATGGCTTTGATGTATTCGGTTACATTAAATGTGTTAATATAAAAAATATTTTTCAAATAGGAGCCTCCACTGGCACCAAGCCCCAAATATGATGGTACAGTTACAGAACAATATTTATCAACTCCTTTTTTAGTAAATGCCCATACAGAGGAACGTTCAAATCCGGAATCATAAAAAATACCTTCAAGTATTTTCAGTAATTTCCTTCGGCGGAACAGTGTAGCTAGTGCATTATTATTTTCATGAATTTCTCTACCCAAGCGGGTATAAGGAAATCTGAATAAAGGATAAGTTGCTACCTGTTGAATTTCGAGATCCACCATCGCTCGACCTGCCTGTTCAATCTCCAACTCAGTTTGCAGTGGTAAATCAAAAATATAATCAATATTAACACACTCAAAGTTTCTTCCAACAGCTCTTTCGATACTCTTCTTAACCTCCCTAACAGTGTAAGTTCTCTCAATTGCCTTCAGATGTCGGTCCTGCAGTGCTTCAACACCAATGCTCAGATATTTTACACCCATTGCCTCTATAGCATTAAGATTTTCATATGTTAAGTGGTTTGGATGACTTTCCATATGAACCTGACACTGCATATTAAAACGTTTGTATATATGGTTGATAATTTCTTCAATACCCTTTCCCACCATAGTAGTTGGAGTACCACCGCCAATATAGAAATTCGTAATCGGTTTTTTGGTCAGCAGGGGTGTATAGAAATCTATTTCTTTAATAACTGCTTTTACATAGTTCTGACAAGCCTCCTCACTAAAAATTTCCTTATTGTAGGGGCAATAGGGACAAATCTGGTTGCAAAACGGTATATGCAGATATACTCCAAGTTCATCAATAGCCCTGAAATTTTCTCCTATTAAATTTGAGCTTGGGATATTATTATTAAACAATATTTCATTTTGACCAGTAAAGTGTCTGCTTATTTTTCTTCTTAGAAAATCAGAAACCATAATTGTTACATCTTTAATTAGTTATTTATTGATGTTGAATTGTTACAAAAGGTACTAGCATATTTGGAAAACGTATACATGAATTTAATTGCTTCTTTTTTCGCTCTACTTAAGTATAATTCTGTTGTTAATTTTTCTGTAAGTTGACATTGCTGATAATATTTCACGATGACGTATTCCCCCTCCTTTTCAATTTGATAGAATCCTGAAGAAGAAATCATCCGGGGCATTATGGTTTTGTTGTTTTCGCTTGACACCAAGGTAAAATCAACTCTTTGATTTTCTTCATTAAGTATTCTGTGCCAAACAGTCTTATTTTTGAAAAAAACAAATTTCTTATAAGTATAACTTATTTGATTCCAGTTGTTTCCTTGGTCGATCAACTGTACTTCTTTTGCACCAAGAGCCAGTGCTCGAATATGCTTATAGTTAAATGAAATTTCTAATAAACAATTCGGATTAGCATTAATCTTGAAACTGCCATTAAATGTATAGCTCGAATGTGTTTGTATAAATGTGTATTTAATGTCATTAGGCTCTTCTGCAAATAGATCCATTGGAATTAATACAATTACAAGTACAACTGAGAACCATATGGTAATTTTCCTAAGAATCATCTTAATCGTTTCAACGGCGATAATTTTAGTGCTTAAAAATATTTTAGAGCATTGACTATTGCGCCTGGTTTTAACTTTAAAGTTTGGTCAATTTCAGCGTAACTCAAATAACCACATTCTGCACATACTGCACCATTATTGTTTTCCCGGCAGCATGTAAAATATTCACCATCCTCGTACACCTGACATATGTCTAATTTTTTCTTCCAGTCGTTCCTGATAGCTGATTTGAGCCCTGCGGTAGAGTTTAAAATTTTATACTGCTTTTTTAATTTCAGTAATTTCAGCAAAACATCATTTTTTACGGAAGTATCAAGGTTTAGCTCATCATAGCCGTAATAGGGTGTATGAAAGTAAAAGAATGTGCCTCTGATTTGAGGAATCTTATCTACATATTCACAAAAATCAGCAACAACAGATTTATTTACCGAGTTTATTGTATAGTTGATGTATATGGAAGGATGATGAGATTGTTGAATATTATTCAATATTCTTTCAAATGATTTACCCCTTAATGAGTCATGGGTTTTAAGGAGTCCATCAACACTGACAAAGATTGTATCAGCACCAGACTCAAGAGTTCGTGTACCGTTAGTATAAATAATAACTGTATAATATCCTTTTTTCTTCGCATAGCGAACAACATCTTCCATTGTGTATGGATTATCATGCCAAATAAAAGGTTCCCCACCTTGTAGGTATAGGCAACGCCCTCCATCAGAATAAAAAGAATCTATAACCTTAACCACTTCATCAAAATTCATGCTTGCTTCTGTTCGGTCAACGACAGTGCAATGACGGCATCTCAGATTGCATTTATTATGAAGCACAAGTCCGCAGATAAGAGGACTGCTCTTTCCTAAAAACCAATAATTTGCCAAATATGTTATGCCATAGATTAAATGTTTCATAATCGTTTAATTTCATCCTTAATAATTATTTTTCAACCATTAATCCTGTTAGTTTGGAAATAAGATTTCTTGGTATAAATCGCATAAGAAATACCTGAATCTTATTAGCCAACCCAGGTATGACAATCCTTTTACCTTTCATTAAGGCTTTATATCCTACTTCGGCAACTCTTGATGCTTCCATAGTTGGAAAGAAGATAGATTTTCTCCTTTTACTAAAGTCCTGAAAACCTGTATATGTTCCACCGGGACATAAGGCGGTAACAGCAACCCCTGAGCCTGACACTTCCTCCGCAAGAGCTTCTGAGAAACTTAGTACAAAGCTCTTTGCTGCACAGTAAACAGCATTATAAGGACCAGGTACAAATGAACCTGTTGAGCCAACATTGAGTATTCCTCCCTTTCCTCGTTTTAGCATATCAGGAAGAAATAATTTTGTAAGTTGGGTATGATTTAAACATTGCAATTGAATCAATTTTTGTGCCTCTTCCCAAGATGTTTCAGTGAAAGCACCTTTTACATAAAATCCAGCATTATTTACGAGATAATTTACAGATATGATTTTCTCCTGAACCAATCTGAAAATTTCTTCTGCAGCATTAGTGTGACTCAAATCGATGGGGATATTTAGGATCTCAATCGTATATTTCTTTTTCAGACCATCCGCTAATTGTACTAATCTATTTCCTTGTCTGGAAACAAGTATTAAATCATACCTGTTTTTAGCAAAGAGAGGAGCTAATTCATAACCAATGCCACTCGAAGCTCCAGTTATTAATGCAAAACTCATTTTTCCCTGAAATAATAATATTTGTATGAATTTTTAATCTTTCGGACTTTTCAGTTAAAAGTTATAGTGATCTTTTAGCATTAAGAGTTGAGTGTAATTTATCTGGTTTTTTGATTTAATGCCCATATTTTGGGCATATCTCATTTTTAGTGTTTGTTACTTGATTTTATGTCTTTCAGATAAGACTTGTTTATACCTGCCAAAGTAAACATCAGCGGAATGTTGCATAAACCACCGTTTTTGGTATACCAGTCCCATAATCAAAATCGATCAGACGTTTTTGGGAATTTGGAGGCTGGTGAGTGTCATAAAGGTATGGGTTTTGGTACAAATCATACCCAAAAGTATCACCTTAGGTGTTACACCAAATTAGTCTAACTAACTAAAAAAACCATACAGCATTTAGTATAATTAGGGGGAGACTTTAGGATGATACTGAATCTATCAATTTCTGGAAGCGGGGATTTTCTCGGAGAGGGTCGTAGATTGGGTCAAGTCGTAACTCCCATTTGGTCATACTTGACGGAATAGATAAAAGATATTCGATATTGTCAATCGCTAACTCATACTCACCGGTTAAAATGTAAATTATAACTAAGTCATATATACAATAAGGTCCATCCAGATGATTTTTAGCAATAGGTAGTAACTCAACCGCCTTTTGGCCTTCTACGATAGCTTTTTCCTTTAACCCCAGATAGGCATAGACTATCCCCAGCATACTATGGAAAGTTGGGTGTTCAGGCTCTTTCACTACTTTCTCTTCATAATAAATCCGCATGGACTCTAATTCCGCTTGAGCAAGTTCTTCTTTCCCCAGAAAATGATATGCTTCACCTAATAATAATGACCCGGAGTAAAATTCTTTATAGTCTTTTGCATAACTCAAAGCTTTAGAATAATCCCGGGCATATTTTTCTGTCCAATATTGAGCAATCAGTAACCCCTCTGGATCTTTGACATTCAATTCAGCCTCTTTAAGTAAGGACTGAGCCTTTTCTATATCTCCAAACCCATGAAGATAATTAAAAGCCATACTGCTATAATTGTTTGCTTGCTCGGGATCTGTCTGAACACCAAGCTTATAATAGTAATCTGCCTTCTGGAACTGGCGTTGGCGCCGGTGAAAGTCTCCCAAATCCCAAGCAGCAAAAGAGTTCAATGGATCTAATTCAACTGCTTTTAAAAGAGCTTCCTCGCCTTGCTCCAAATTACCTAATCTCAAGTTTAGAAAACCAACCAATCTGGTCAATTCATAATTGTTGGGTTCTCCTTTGAGGGCAATCTTTAATTCTCTTAAAGCAGATTTAAGGTCATATAAACACGCATATTGATAAGCACCTTTGGCAAGGTGAACCCTGGGATGATCAGGGTCTAAAGTAATAGCCTGTTCCAGAGTACTTTTAGCCAGATCTTTACGTTCCTGGGAGTGATCCCAATACACTCTGCTGTATAAAGCAGAATGGGTTATGGAAGCCCAGGTGTAAGCCAGAGCGAAATCTGGATCCAGCTCTATTGCTTTAGTAAACATATCTACTGCTCTCTGGTTGCCTGCCTTGTTCATATATGTGTTCCAGAAATGCTTGCCCTTTAAGAAGTAATCATAAGCCTCCAGGTTATCAGTGGGTATTTCATCGATATAATCTATCTCTTCTGGTGTCAGGGTCGCCTTTAAAGCAGCAGCGATCTTTTTAGCAACGTCACTTTGGATGGCGAATATATCGGCATATTCTCTATCATAGGTCTCAGACCAAATATGATTATCAGTGTTAACATTGATCAATTGAGCTACGATTCGGATCTGATTACCTGCTCTTCTTACACTCCCTTCCAGAACATGCTGTACATTCAACTCCTGAGCTATTGTCCTTATTTTCTTAGTGGTATTCTTGTACTCCATTACTGAGGTGCGGGAGATTACCTTTATATCCTTAATCTTTGATAGTTGGTTCAAAATATCATCGTGGACACCATCAGCGAAACTTTGATTCTCCTCTGAAATAGTAAATGGTGTAAAGGGGAGTACAGCCACAGATTTATCATTAATTCCGACATTATCCAGGGTGGCTGGATAATAGACACGAGCAAAGATAACACCTACAATTAGACCTACTGTTATACCTCCTAAAGCAAACCAGGTACGTTTCTTTTTTATGACGGATCTCAAGTTCTGATCCTGCTTTTCTAATTGAATCTTTCCCTCTGGTGTTTTATCAAATATCCAAGCGAAGATTATGGCGATAGGAAAGCCTGTAAATAGCAATATTATTATAAAAGTAAGCGCCCAGGACGGTAGGTTTAGCGCATCGAATGTGGTCTCACCTATCTGAATAATTAGCCAGGCCACTATAGCATATACACCTGCAACCCGAAACACCTTGCGACGTTTAAGTTCTGAAATAAAGGTAGGGACAAATGGAGATTTATCAGACATTTTAAGATACTCCATAAATTTGTGTGGTAGAATTTGATATTACATAAGAAGTATTGCAAGTACCAATTATTTGTGCCACAACCTGTTCGCAAAAACCGTCGTTTTTGAGACACCATTCTCATAATCAAAATGGAATAGATGTTTTAAGATCCAAATAAATCCGTACGTAATATATATGTATTCTCCATGCTACTCAGTACTACTCTATACCACTCGCCCCATTAATGAAAAACCCCAATTTCTCTCTCGAAAAACTGGGTTTGTCAACGAGCTTGTCAAGGCGTAGCCTATAGGGCGTAGACTGGTGGGCCCACAGTCCCGATTTATCGGGAGAACCCCGAACCTGCGGATTACTTGTCACGCCGTAGCTATAAGTGAAGGCGGATGAGTACTCAGGCTTGGATTGTTTTTGTTGAACTTGCAAGAGGCGAGTGACTAAAAAATGACTATTTTGAAAGAAACCCCATTTCTGGGGCTTCAGTGTCGATGTTTTTGGGAATAGCTATTTCAACGATTTCCAAGATTTAAAGATTCCATAACTCAGGGCAGATAATATTTTCTGTCCAGACACTAGCCGCCTTTCAGCCGGCGCCAATCACTCCAGCCAGTTATTCTCCAGCATAAGTTTGACCACTTCAACCCCGTCGACAGGGCTCTTCGGCATAACTGCCTTATACTCGGCCCAGTGTGAATTATTAAGCCCGACGCTGACAAACTCGCCCTTGGCATTGGTCAGGAAATAATGGATGCCGCCCACATCGGTTTTGTTGCGGTTGCAGAGCAGTTCCGCCAGAAAGGCATATTCCGTTTCGATGGCCATTGATGTAACTTGGCTGGCAAAAGCAGCCGCTGTTTCCTTTAACATCTTGGACTGATCCATGTGCCACTGGACGGGAAACTCTACGGTCTCCCCGACCCGACCACTGGCCAAATTCTTCTCCTCTAACCAGGCCAGCAGCTCCCTGCCCAGTTCTGCATCGTATTCGGCATTAGGACCGCTTACAACACGGATAGGAAAAACGGTGACCGAAAAGGGTCCCGGCCGGCTCTTAAATTTTTTGGCCGCTTCCTTTGATAGTGGGAAATTGCATGCTGCCAGGATTGCCCCGGCCAATATTATTAAGAGGAATTTGACTGGTCTCATTCTGACCCCCTTGAAGTGTTTGCTTGGGTGAAAATACAACCCCGCCGAAACAAGGTTGACGTCAGGCTGGGGCGGTTGGGCCAATATTACTAAGAAATGGGGACTGTTTCGAATGTATTTTTATCAGATTAGGGCAGGTGATTATGTGCAGACGCGGAAAATGATCCTGCTAAAATAAACTGTAAACTCTCATCCTTTATATTGGGGCAGTCGTTTGGCTGCCCTTTTCTGTCCCATAAACCATCGTTTTTGAGACACCATTCTCATAATCAAAATTGATTAGACGTTTGTGAGACACTTAGGGCTTGGGTGTATCATAAAGGTATGGGTCTTGGTACAAATGTAAAATGGACTAGCTGGCTGACAAAGCAGTGTGCCTAAAATATAGGCATTAAAGCAATAAACCAGGTAAATTGCCACCTGCTCTAAATACCAAAAGTACACCTCAACTTTTTGGCTCAAATGTCTGAAAGATTTAAAAGGCTTACACCATGAAAAACTTAATTAAAGAATTAAGGCGTCGAAAAGTGTTTCGTGTGTCAGGTGTATATGCCGGTGTCACCTTTATCTTGCTTCAATTAGTTGATATAATATTTCCCATGTTAATGCTTCCTGCATGGACCCAGACATTTGTACTTGCATTACTTGTAATTGGTTTTCCCGTTGCTGTTGGTCTCGCTTGGGCTTTCGACATCACTGACGATGGGATCGTACGGACGAAAGGAAAGGCTGAGTCTCCCACAACTACCAGACCATTCATCAGTAACACAGCATTGGGGATTGTGGCGTCACTAGCAATACTGGTGGCGGCGTGGAGTTGGTTTAGTAGTGGCGATAATTCACCTGAGATTCGGTCGATCGCTGTCCTGCCGCTGGTCAACATGATGAATGATCCCGATCAGGACTACTTCGTTGACGGAATGCATGAGGCCTTGACGGCTGAGTTGTCCAAGAT
>JABMQW010000242.1 GCA_013203115.1 Fidelibacterota bacterium | reverse complement strand
TCTGGAAGGCTATTTCCGGTTGGGGCAGATTCTGGAGGAATCCGTCATCGGTCAAAATATCCTGCGCCAAGTAATTCCGCAATTGCCGGAAGCCGTAGCTTTGCCGGATGATGACTATTTCCGCGACCGAATGGCCGTTACAGCACTCGATAAAAAAATCGCTGAATTCCAGACCAGAATCCTGATGTCGGGCTGGCCTTTTGCAACAGATCGGCGTCATTTGAGTCTGTCAGATATCAATCCCCGTAACAAGCTGGAAGAAATCGCCCGCGCCACTTTGAAAAAAGAATTGAATTATTGGGAAGCTCATCAGCAAATGGCTGATTATTATATCGGTAAAAACCAGACGTCAGAAGCGGTGGCCGAATGCCGGGCGCTGGTCCGCGCTTTCCCCTATCACTGGAAATCTCATCTGCTCTTGGGAAAATTTCTGGTAAAATCCGGTCAGTTTGATAAGGCCTTACCGGTACTGAAAACCGTGGCCGCCAAAACCAGCGAACCGTTCAGCCAGAAATGGATTGGCAGTATTTTACTGAATAATGGCAGAGTCCGCGAGGCTATCCCCCATCTGGAATTAGCACTGAAACTCGAACCAGCCGATCACCAATGTCGCTATAATCTGGCCGGCGCCTATTTACTGGATCGACAAATCGATAAAGCCCTGACCTTATTGGATTACCTGCTCAAGCAGGCACCGGATTATCCCGGTGCGCAAACTTTATTCGAACAAATCAAAAAATCGCATAGATAAATGGCGCCAGGGCGGAACCTTCGGCGAATACGGCAATTACCGCCAGCAACAGCAGAAAGATCAGGATTGGTGCCAGCCACCATTTTTTCCGCACTTTCATGTAAGCCCATAGTTCGGCCCATAAACTAAATTTTGCCATCAGAACATCCTTTCCATATCGCTGGGATCGGCTTTATCGTGCTCGATCCAGTATGAATCCACAGACCATTTGCGATTCATCGCATCCCTGCCGGTTAGGCGCATAATTATCCCTAGCGGTGTTAAAACGACGTAAAATAATACAACCAGCAAAATATGTGTTACAATAAATCCGAGGCCGTTGGTCATGATCATCCAGGGAATATAAATAACCTTCAATAACCGGGGTAGTAGCCAAGCAGCACTAAAAAAGACGCCGGCGATAAGCCCCCACAGCAGCGAGCCCTGGTTGGCGTGATACCAATGCCAGGCAAAAATCAACAGGAATATGCCGCCAAAGAGAAACCCGAATTTCCGCAAGCGCGGCCGGGAGGCATCAATCTTGAACATATTACGGTATTTAGTCCAATTCATAGGTCTGCCGCCAGTCGATTTTATCCACAAATTGCGGTTGTCCGGTTTTATCGAGTAAGAATGAACCGATGATTAAATAATCCATTTCGGTGCGCATAAAGCAACGGTAGGCATCGATGGGAGTAGCAACGATTGGTTCACCGCGCACATTAAATGAGGTATTCACAATCACCGGGCAGCCCGTAAGCTTTTTAAACTCTGAAATTAACCGGTGATACAGCGGATTAGTGGTTTTATTTACACTCTGAATCCGGGCCGAATTATCAACATGGGTGATGGCGGGAATCAGGGAACGCTTGAGTTTCAGTTTATCCAGACCCATAGCTTCAACCGGTCGATCCTGATTCACCAGTTTATCAGGATGGACAGCAGCCACCAGCAGCATGTAGGGGCTGGGACGATCAATTGCGAACCAATCGGAAATATCCTCCTCCAGAACCGAGGGGGCAAACGGCCGGAATGATTCACGATACTTGATCTTCAGATTCATGGTGGTCTGCATGGCCTCGGATCGAGCATCACCAATGATACTACGATTCCCCAGCGCCCGGGGGCCAAATTCCATCCGGCCTTGAAACCAACCTACAACCTTTTCGCCGGCAATTAATTCGGCACCGACTTTCGCCGGGTCGTCAACAACAGTAAATGGAATATTATTGTCCCTGAGAAAAGTTTCCACTTGCACGGTGCTATAAGACGGCCCAAGATAGGAACCGTTCTGCCGGTCGCTATTTTTCTCCGAAACAGTGCGCGGTTCATCGCGATACTGGTGCCAGGCAGCCAAGGCAGCTCCCAAGGCACCCCCAGCATCACCAGCAGCCGGCTGAACCCACAAATCTTCGACTGCGCCGCTGCGTAAAATCCTCCCGTTACTGACACAATTCAAAGCCACACCGCCAGCCAGGCAAAGCTTTTTCTCACCGGTTTCAGCTACGATATGGCGGACAGCCTTTTCCATTACTTCCTCAGTGACGACCTGCAGTGACGAGGCCAGATCCATTTCGCGTTGGGTTAATTCGGATTCCGGTTGCCGTGGCAGTCCGCCAAATAATTCATTAAACCGACTGTTTGTCATCGTCAGGCCCGCGGCGTAATTAAAATACCGCATGTCCAGCCGAAAAGATCCGTCGGTCTTGATGTCGATCAGGTTATCGCGAATAAGATTAACATATTTAGGTTCACCATAGGGCGCCAGTCCCATTACCTTATATTCGCCGGAATTGACCCGAAAACCGGTATAATAAGTGAACGCCGAATAGAGCAGACCCAGCGAATGGGGAAAATGAATTTCGTTCCTGATTTCCAGACTGTTCCCCAGCCCGATTCCCCAACTGGTTGTAGCCCATTCACCAACGCCATCCATGGTCAGAAAAGCCGCCCGGTCAAAGGGCGAGGGGAAAAAGGCCGCCGCCGCATGGGAATGATGATGTTCCGGGAACAGGATATCGCCTGAATAACCCAGCTCCCGCTCGATGATTCTAGGAATCCATAGTTTACGCTTCAACCAGACCGGCATGGCCGTAAGAAATGACCGAACACCTAGCGGGGCGTATGTCAGGTAAGTCTCAAGTAGTCGTTCGAATTTGAGCAGCGGTTTATCGTAGAATGCCACTAAGTCCAGATCAGAAATATCAATTCCTGCTTCGATCAAGCAATATCGGATGGCATGCAGCGGAAAATCGGCATCATGTTTCTTGCGGGTAAATCGTTCTTCCTGGGCGGCCGCCAGGATTCTACCATTTTTCAACAAACAAGCAGCCGAATCGTGATAAAAGGCCGAAATCCCAATTATGTATTGTGAATTATTCACCGGATTGATTTTTCATTTCAGAATCATAAATTGCATTATAACAAAAGGAAAATTAACAGGAAAAAGATGAATTTCCAGCGATTGAATCAACAAATTGTTAGCATTTTTTCAATTCTGCTGACGGTCGGTTGCGCCGGCAAAACGGCCGAAATCAAATTGATTGTTGAAACCCAGACCGCCGTGGAGCGAATCACCGTCGCTGGCAATTTACCGCAACTTGGCAACTGGAACCCGGAATTGATCCTGATGGAGCCGACTGATGACGGTCATTTTGAATTATTTTTTTCAACTGCACTAAACGACACAGTCGAGTACAAATTCACCCGTGGCGGCTGGGCGACCGAAGCACTGGATAGCGCCGGCAACATTCCCCCTAATCATCGTCACATCATAATCGGAGATACGATCATATACCATCGGATTTTCACCTGGAAGGACAGCGGCGGCAGGAAATCCGGTATCACCGGATCAGTAGGTTATCACAGGGATTTCTATTCACCGGAACTAAATAATCGGCGCGATATCATTGTCTGGCTACCGCCGTCCTACTCCACCGACAGCTTGGCCCGTTACCCGGTACTCTACATGCATGACGGGCAGAATATCATTGACCCATTTACTTCCTTCGCCGGACAGGACTGGCGAATGGATGAGGTAGCTACTGAATTAATTGAATTGGGAAAAATCGAAGAGATCATCATTGTCGGGATTAATAATACTGAAAATCGTACGGCCGAATATTCACCTTTACATTTGGGTGAGCAGTATAGTTCTTTCATGATTAATACCTTGAAACCTTTCATCGATTCCACTTATCGGACAATGCAAAAACCGGAACACACCGCCGTAATAGGCTCTTCCATGGGAGGAATCATTTCTTTTCACCTGGCTTGGGAATATCCACAGACGTTTTCAATGGCGGGTTGCCTGTCCCCAGCTTTTCTTATCGATGATAATGAAATTATTAACCGGATACGCAATTATTCCGGTCCCGAAAAAACCATTAAATTATATATTGATAACGGCACTATCGGCTTAGAACAAAGACTGCAACCGGCCATTGATGAGCTGGTTCCTTTATTAAACCAAACCGGCTTCATGAACGAACACCACCTGCTTTATTACATTGCTGATGGGGCTGAGCACACTGAAACCGCCTGGGCAAAACGGGTGCATTTACCCCTGATACTTTTCTTCGGCCATTGATTGTAATCGTTCCCCCTCGCCAAATAAATTTTGTAAGTTTGCCCGCTTAAAATTACACTATCTTTAAACATTTGACTCCGTAGCTTCCCGACTTGTCGGGAGTAGAGCAGTGGCCTTCCCGGCTTGCGTCACAGTAAACTGTGAACTATAGCTAGCAGGTTCATCTACATTAATGTTACGATAGTCATATTGATAGTTTTTTTGACTCCGTAGCTCAGTTGGTAGAGCAGTGGCCTTTTAAGCCATTGGCCGACGGTTCGAGTCCGTCCGGAGTCACTCCCCGACAAACCCCTTTTCTCCTCGAGAAACAGGGGTTTTTTCTTTGTCCTGAAAAATGACAGAAGTGTGCATAAGATGACTCAAAACGACTTAAATAGACATAAAAATAGCACAGTTATAG
>JABMQW010000241.1 GCA_013203115.1 Fidelibacterota bacterium | reverse complement strand
TTATAAATGACGCCGTCAGTATGGATCGAGTCGGAATGAAAAAGATAGTTTATACCAGTACCTATCAATTGTTTCACCTTGGTCATAACGCTGTCCGCAGGCATATCACCCGGTTGCGCCTGACTGAAATTGTTAACGGATATTAAGACAATTGATAAACCGATGAATTTTCTTAGATGAAAGAGCGGCATAATAGAGAACCCTTGTTAATTATTTTAAAATTTAATAATTAATCTGCAATCCCATTTTATGTATAATGGGTAAGTTATCAAAGCCAAATTGTTAATGCTAAACTAGTTTTCATAGAATAAGTCAGGATATTTCAGGGGAACTTTCGGTTTTCTGCGCTCTTGTATATTATCAGGTGTATCGTATACCTTTACACGTCAATATAGTATTATTTGATTTTGGATCATTGAAAATCTGAGCCGGTCGGGTGGCTACCCCGATTTATCGGGGAGGAAAGTCCGAGCACCGCAGGACAGGGTGCCCCCTAACGGAGGGAGTCCGCGAGGGCCTGGAAAGTGCAACAGAAACCAGACCGCCCCGATTTATCGGGGTAAGGGTGAAACGGTGGTGTAAGAGACCACCAGCTCCGTTGGCGACAGCGGGGGCTTGTAAACCCCACCCGGTGCAAGATCAAGCAGTCTCCGGATGTGGTCCGCATCAAAGTCCATTTACTGGATGAAAGGAGACGGGTAGATCGCGTGAACCTGATCGCAAGATTAGGTCCAGGTGAATGGCCACACAATCCCGGGCAGCCGGGATGGACAAAACTCGGCTTATAGACCGGCTCAGTATATCTATTGTTTAAAATAATCATTTCTTTTAGCCAGATTTTCTTGTTCGTCGTAATTAAATTACCTCACTTCAAACGAGATAAATTTAACCGAAACTCTTAAAATATTTAATTATGAACTGGCGCATTCTGGAACCTGATTCTGATTTGGTAAGTCGTCTTAAAACGGAATTTAAGACCAGTGAAATAATTGCTCGCGTAATGGCCAATCGTAATATCAGTTCACTGGAAAGTTCGCGAGAATTCTTTTCCCCCACATTACAACAGTTTCATGATCCCTTTTTAATGTGCGATACTGAGAAGGCCGCCCGTATAGTTAATAAACATTTAAGTGCCGGAAATCGCATAATGATATTTGGTGACTATGATGTTGATGGTACAACAGCCACTTCGATGTTGTATCTGGCCTTGAGCTCATTGGGTGGCGATGTGGTAACTTATATTCCGCATCGGGAAATGGAAGGTTATGGCCTTTCCAAGCCGGGTATTGATCTAGCTAATTCCAGGGGCGCCAAATTATTGATTACCTGTGATTGTGGGATTAATGCTTTCGAACAAGTCGATTATACCCGCAGTTTAGGGCTCGATATAATTATTACGGATCATCACACACCGGAACCACAATTACCGCTAGCCAATGCCATAATGAACCCCCACCGCAGCGAGTGTAACTATCCATTTGCCGGTCTTTGTGGTGGAGGGGTAGCCTTAAAACTAATTGCGGCGATTATAAAGTTAAATAATGGTTCACCGGATAGTGTAAATGAGTACCTGGATCTGATTACTCTGGGGACTGCAGCCGATATGGTGCCGATCCTTGATGAGAATCGTGTGATTGTTTACTATGGTTTACAGATGTTGCAGAATTCCCAACGTCCCGGTCTGCAAGCTTTGCTGAAAAAGACAAATCTCCACAATGGATCTATTTCCGTGGGACAGATCGTTTTTTGGTTAGCTCCCAGGATCAATGCCGCCGGTCGTATGGGGGATGCTAACCGCTCGGTCGAGTTACTTACCACTAATGATCGTGAAAGAGCAGCTGTACTGGCCACTGAGCTGGATGAAGAAAACCAACGTCGCCAATTGATTCAACAACAGGTGGTGGATGAAGCTTTACGAATGGTGAATGCTCAAATAGACCTAACTACCGATAAGGCGATCGTTTTAGCAGCGCAGGGGTGGCATCCGGGTGTGGTTGGTATTGTTGCTTCCCGGATAAAAGAAGAATTCAACCGACCTGCTGTCATTATCAGCATCGATAAAAATGGAATGGGTAAAGGTTCTGCCAGGAGTATTAAGGATTTTGACCTGTACGAAGCCATATCCACTACCAGTCAATATTTGGTTGATTACGGTGGACATCCTATGGCGGCTGGTTTAACGGTGACCCAGGAAAATCTGGATCAGTTTAAATCCGCCTTTACTTCATATGCCAATGAACGTATTCAGCCTGAGCATTTAATACCATCAGTTACTGTTGATGGAGAAATTAAGTTGGTGGATATCAATCAGCGCTTTATGGAATTTTTAGAGAAATTAGGTCCCTATGGTCCAGGAAATATGCGCCCCAAATTTATTGCTCGTAATCTATCAATTGCGGGACATCCTAAAGTAATTGGTAACGGTGATCATATCCGCTTCAGAGTGCGGCAGGGACGTACAATGTACGACGCCATTGGGTTTAATCTGGCCAGTCATTATGAAAAGCTGATTACCGGGTTGCCCATTGATCTGGCTTTTGTGGTGGAAATCAATGAGTGGCAGGGACAAAAATTTATTCAGTTGAACGTCAGAGATATTAAAAGATCAGGAGTGGAAGAATGCTAAGTACTAAAATCGCCGGGATTGGATATTACGTACCGGAGAAAGTCATTACC
Organism: Fidelibacterota bacterium; assembly: GCA_013203115.1. Lineage (GTDB taxonomy): Bacteria > Fidelibacterota > Marinisomatia > Marinisomatales > TCS56 > JABMQW01. Next base: position 26,053 of record JABMQW010000241.1, on the reverse strand, counting down.
AATTTCGATTTGATGGAAATGATGGATACTTCTAACGAATGGATTATCGAGCGGACTGGTATTGAAGAACGGCACTATGTCAGCGAAGGGGAGGGCACTTCTGATTTGGGGGCGGCGGCGGCCCGCAAGGCAATTGAAATGGCCGGAATCGCCACAGAGGAAATTGATTTTATAATCTGTGCAACTATCAGCTCCGATTATTTTTTCCCCGGTTCTGCTTTTCAGATTCAGGATAAACTTGGCTTAAATGGAATCGGTGCCTTTGATATTAGAGTGGCTTGTTCCGGTTTTATCTACGGTCTATCGATTGCCGATCAGTTTATTAAGACCGGTCAGTATAAAAATATTCTACTGGTCGGGGGAGAAGTACAGTCCAATGCCATGAATTTTTCCACCGAAGGGCGTGATATGTCAGTATTATTTGGTGATGGTGCCGGGGCGGTAATTCTGCAACCATGCGCAGGAGAGAGCAAGATTTTCTCCTCCCATTTACACGCCGATGGGAAATACAGCCAGGCCCTGTGGGCTGAAGTGCCGGCCTGCAATTTGAAGCCCCATATAAGTCACGAGCTGCTCGATCAGGGCCGGCAATATCCCCATATGAATGGTCGAGAGGTTTTTCGGCATGCCATTGTGCGCTTTCCCCAAGTGATCAATGAAGCCCTGGATGCTAATAATTTGACAAAGGCCGATATCAGCTTAATAATACCGCATCAGGCCAATCTGCGGATTACTCAGGCGGTGGCTAAACGACTGGATTTAACAATGGACGTGGTTTACAGCAATATCCATAAATACGGCAATACAACAGCGGCCTCAATTCCGATTGCCATGTGCGAAGCACTGGCAGAAGGCAAATTCAAGCGCGGTGATAATCTCATTCTGGCTTCTTTTGGTGCTGGTTTTTCATGGGGAGCAATAGCATTAAGGTATTGAAAATTTAAGGTAATCAATTTAAAATTAATGAATAATTTGAATGGCATGAGGATGAATAATGGATAGTTTGTTTTTTAATGATGAACACCGGATGCTGATTGATATGGTCAAAGATTTTGCTGCTTCCGAAGTGGCACCCGTAGCCCGGGAAATGGATGCGGAATCTCGTTTTCCGAAAGAACTGGTCAACCAAATGGCTGAACTGGGGTTAATGGGTATTCCGGTACCGGAGGAATATGGCGGAGCGGGAATGGATACAGTGGCTTATGCTGCCGCCATTATTGAAATAGCTAAAGCCGATGCGTCCGTAGCCATTACCTTGGCAGCTCATACTTCCCTGGGAACCATGCCGATTGTCATTGCGGGTACCGAGGAACAGAAACAGGAATTTGTTCCCAAGCTGGCCTCTGGTGAGATACTGGGCGCATTTGGACTCACCGAACCAGGCGCCGGAAGTGATGCCGGGGCAACAAAAACTAAGGCTGTAAAAGATGGTAATGAGTATATAATTAATGGGGGAAAGATTTTCATTACCAACGCCGGTCATGCCGGTATTCTGAATATTACCACTCAGATTATTGAGAATGGCGAAATTAAGGGTATCGGTGCTTTTATCGTTCCCACCAACACAGCCGGCTTGAAAATTGGTCCGCCGGAAAAGAAAATGGGTTGGAAAGCCAGTGATACGCGTCAATTGTATTTTGAAGATATGCGTGTACCTGCAGCTAATCTGCTTGGCAATCCGGCAGGTGGGTTTAAAACTTTTATGAAGACTTTAATTGGCGGGCGAATTTCCATTGGCGCATTGGGCGTAGGTACGGCCGAGGGAGCATACTTAAAAGCACTACAATATTCCACAGAAAGAGAAGCATTCGGTAAACCGATACACAAGTTCCAGGGAGTTGGTTTTAAACTGGCCGATATGGCCACTGAAATTGAAGCTGCTAAATTACTGGTTTTCCACGCTGCCTGGCTGAAAGATCAGGGCCAGGACGTGACCAAAGAAGCGGCTATGGCCAAACTTTATGCCAGTGAAGTAGCCATGCAAACTACCACCAATGCAATCCAGGTATTGGGTGGTTATGGCTATGTAAAGGAATATGATGTTGAACGTTATTTCCGTGATGCAAAAGTACTCGAGATTGGTGAAGGTACCAGCGAAGTACAGCGGATGATCATTGCTAAGGAAATCCTGAAGTCGGTACAGTAAAAATGCGGAAAAAACCCTCCAAATTTAAAATCCGTCTGAATAATAGTATTACCTGGATCAGGCAATACCGGAATCAACTGCTCACTATGGCCGGATTGGTTCTGGCGTTATCATTTATGTTCCCGGGCGGTAGTTCATTAAAATACAAATACCAGTTGGATGATATTGCTCCAAAAGAGATTATCGCTCCATTTGATTTTCATATTCTGGTACCAGAGGATCGCCTGCAAGCCGATCTTGAAGAAGCTGTTAAGTCAGAGCCTTTTCTATTTAATCGGGATCAGCAAATTGTTGATAATCAGATTACAGCCATCGCCGAATTTTTTGATTTCTCCGCTGAAATCAGAGCAGCTAAACTACAATTACAACGCTCCAAAGACCTGATGTTCCGTTATCGTTATACTGAACGATTCGAGGAAACACGCACAATGGTTACGGCGGACAGTGCAACAGCGGTAGTGTTGTTGAGTCAATATCAAGTAAATTACCCGTTTACCGTTGATAGCGAACCCTGGAAGAAATTTCTGGAACCAACGGAGGGTTTGGGACCTGAATATGATCTGACCCAATTCCAGGATGAAATTGTCCAGATTTGCCGCAATCGCTGGGCGGAGGGTATCTATGACATTTCTTTGCGAGATATAATCAGCTACGAGGTTGCCGTAAGCAGCGGGGATGTTCCGGTTCTGGCACGTCCTGTCGATTTCAATGATCTGGAAAGCGCCTGGCAAAAAGCTAAATCGGATATTCACAATTTTTATCCGGATGAAGCCGACGAGCGACGTATCCTGACTGATAAGCTGGTTGTGGAATTCATGAAACCGAACCTGGTTTATGATATGGAAACCACCGTAAGACACCAGGAGGATCGAAAAAATCGAGTACCCCGGTTCCGTGGAATGGTTAAGGAAGGGGAAAGAATTGTTGATGAAAAAGACCGCATGACCAGCGATGTTTTGCAGAAACTGCAATCTCTGACCGTTGCAATTGCCCAGAAAGAACGCCTGGAACGGAATATTGATATTTTATTAGCTTTTCTCGGACGAATGTTAATTGTAAGTGTAGTCGTATCATTTTTCTTTACTTTTCTGATCACATACCGTAAATCGGTGTTTTCCGAGTGGAAATTTGTCCTGTTGCTGGCACTGATTTTCTTGGTTGAACACGGTTTGGCATTTATCATCGTAATTAATCTTGGTTTATCGGAATACCTGATTCCAATCGCCGTCGCGGCGATGGTTATTACAATCTTGTTTGACGCCCGGATTGGTTTTATGGCCGCCGCGTCGATAGCCATGTTGAGCGGTATTATCATGGGGAATAATCTTGATTTTGTGATTGTTTCCCTGTTCCAATCATCGGCTGCTGTATTTTCCGTGCGTCGTCTGCGAACCAGAGGACAGATATTTACGGCCATATTTGTTCTCAGTCTGGCCAGCACTTTGGTGATATTGGCAATGGGATTATTTAAAGCCTATGCCTGGTCTCAGATTGGGCAAGATCTTCTTTACTTACTCGGGATCAGTGTTTTGTCACCAATTATTAACTATGGATTGATTGGATTACTGGAGATTGCTTTTGGCATAACCACTGACCTGACCCTGCTGGAATTGTCCGATTTTAATCACCCGATCTTGAAACGGATGCAGCAGGAAGCAAACGGTACTTTTAATCACAGTGTTGTCGTTGGGAACCTGGCCGAATCCTGTGCCAATGCCATTGGTGCTAGATCATTATTATGCCGTGTGGGAGCTTATTACCACGATATCGGGAAAATGCATCGTCCCGAGTATTTTATTGAGAATCAATTCCAGGGGGAAAATAAGCACGATAACCTTACACCAGTTATGAGCGCTAAAATTGTTCGCAACCATGTTAAAGACGGACTGGAATTAGCCGAGGAATATGGACTTCCTCAGGTCGTAAGCGATTTCATTCCCATGCACCACGGTACGGCCCGTATCGAGTACTTTTATCACCGCGCCCTCGAGGAAGCGGAGGATCCGGACAGTATTAACGAAAGTGCTTATCGCTATCCCGGCCCGAAGCCGAATACCAAGGAAACGGGCTTGATCATGATCTGCGAGGCGGTGGAAGCGGCTGTTCGGTCATTAAAAAGGCCGGATATTTTCAAAGTCGAAGATATTATCGATAGAATTATTGACAAGCGCTTGGCAGATGGGCAACTTGATGAATGTCCCCTGACTATGAATGAATTGCAACTGATTCGTGGTGAATTTAATGGAACCACCGGAATGTTGCCGGTGATCCGCGGTATCTATCATATCCGGGTGGAATATCCAAAAGACGAACCGCAAGAAGCATGATCACTATTCAGGTGGCTTGTGAGACTGATGCACCGAGTCCGGTTTCCGAAATTGCTACCCAACTGCTTTTAGATGTATTCACATCCGAGGGCTTTGAGACAGTCGAATGCACGCTGATATTCACTGGCGATGATTACCTGAGTGATTTAAAAAAACAGTTTTTTCAAGTCGATCAATTTACCGATGTAATCGCCTTTCGACTGAATGACTATGCCGAGCAGTCAGTTGAGGGTGAAATTTATATTAGTCTGCCGCGGGCACAGGAGAATGCCAGAATTTATAATGAACCTTTTGCCAAGGAAGTAGCCCGTCTGATTATTCATGGCGGATTGCATCTGCTTGGTTTTAATGATAAAACCGATCTGGAACAACAGGCAATGCGCAAGAAAGAAGAGGAGTATTTGATACGATTTGATTGGAATAAACTATTTATAGAGAGTGAAATGAAATGACAGTCGGTGAAAAATTTGAAAAGCTGGTTAAGATAGTTGCCCGGTTGCGTGCTCCCGGTGGGTGCCCGTGGGATCAGGAACAGACCCATGCCTCATTACTGCCCTATTTTCTGGAGGAAGCTTATGAGGTTATTGAAGCGGTAGATGATAAAGATTGGAATGCCTTACGGGAAGAACTGGGCGATATTATTCTGCACATGGTTTTTCAAGCGGATATTGCCAGGCAGGAAGATGAATTTGAAATGGGTGCGGTTCTGGATGGTATAGCTGATAAAATGATCCGACGTCATCCTCACGTGTTCGGTGATCAAGCCGCCGAGGCAGCATTTCATGCCAAGCAAAATTGGGAAACTACCAAGCATAAAGAAAAAAAGCGGACGTCGCGCTTAGATGGCGTACCAGTGAGTTTACCGGCTTTGATCCGCGCCCAACGTCTGCAGGAAAAAGCCAGCTATGTTGGCTTTGACTGGGATCAGGTAGAGGGCATCTGGGATAAAATTCACGAGGAACTAGAAGAAGTTCGGCAAGCTGAATCAACTGATATTCGCGAACATCTGGAAGAAGAGATCGGCGACCTGCTGTTCGCCGTGGTGAATCTGGCGCGGTTTTATAAAATACCGGCGGAGGATACCCTGCGCAAAGCTAACCACAAGTTTACCGAACGCTTTCGTTTAATCGAAGAGGAATTTAAACGCCAGGGCAAACCCATTGAGGAAGCCACCTTGGCGGAAATGGACGCGATCTGGGAAGGGAATAAAGCAGAAAATAATTAGTGATTTTTGGTTATTTTGTATTAGTACCATTTTTCCCTTGATTTTAATAGCAATTATATGGTACCATATTCCTGTTCGTAAAGCTTATGATTAGGTGGGTGATTGAACGTATGCTATATGAATATGAAGGTTGATCTGATTAATTATTAAGCATTCGAAACGACTGAATAGCCCGAAGCCTTGATGATAGTAGTTTAATCCATAAGCTTGATAGGTAATTGGAATATTGTAAGGGTGCATATTCAATGTAGTAATCGAAGCTGCGTTTTATGCGAGTAAAATCATTATTAAAGGTGATACTGGAAATATTAATGACCGCATTAGTTTATAGTGTTTAACAGTTCGCTGCTATGAGTAATGAATTAATTACCGGCACCAATAAAATGATACGACCTAAATACAATTTTAATGTACCTGTAATGTATATCACTATAAATGAAGTAAATGGAAGGATAAGAAAATGAAACAAATAAAAATGTTAATGAAATTATTACTATTGTGCACGATGGCAGTAGCATTAGTATACGTTGCTGGCTGTAGCGACACAGCTACTGAACCGACTTCAGAGGTAGTGGCTCTATCTACTGCACCAACCCCGGTCAACAAGGAGTTATTACCAAATCCCTATGATTGGGTCGGCGAAGCTCATAACGATGGAATGGATTATATGTACACCAATCTGGCAGAAATGGAATTCACAGCAGAAAATATAGAGGATAAAACAGAATCCTTAATTAGAGACTATTTAACCGATAATGGCTATATCCTTGAAGGTCTAGATGCTGTTAAAATGGGCATGAATATTGGGAGGCATGAAGTAATAATAAAAAGAGAAGGCTCACGGTGGGATTCAGTATTGGATTCGGTTATTGAAAACAGCGATTTACTAGAAAAACAAAAATACTACCTGAGCCAAATTTCCCAACTGATAGATGATCAATTGCCGCTTGAAGCTCTTGATTTTGCCTTGAAAGAAATAAACACCAGTGCAGCAGTTGAAGAACTCTCGGAAGTTGATCTGGCTGTTATACTTACTGCTTCATCCGTTGCGTTCAGTTCATCTAAATGTTGGCATGAAATGTCTGCTAAATGGGAAAATATGTTAAAAAGTAAACTAGATATACCAGGGTTTACGCTTGATAAATGGGTAAAAGCTGATATTGCCGGAGCCATTGCCGGAGGTATTGTCGGAGGGGCTCTTGGAGGATTGCCTGGTGCAGGAACTGGGGCGGTTATTGCTGGAACTACTGCTTCTTTAGCCTCACTTATCAACGAAGTATTGGATTACTATTTTTAATTGTTATCTTAACTCAGTGTGGAAGCAGAAATATTGCTTCCACACGATTAATTCATAAGGAAAATAATGAGAAGAAATACTATTGTTAAATATCTTAATAACAGTTATATAGCATTTGTCACAGTTTTCATAATAATGTTTTTAATATTAATTATTATTTTGGACTACAATTTTGGTGAAGCTGTTTTTGCATCCATAGGGGGTGCGTTGGGCTATAGCCTGGGACAAAAATATATTATTAAGAAATATTTTATTAAAAATAAAGCTAAGAACTGATCCAAGTAAAAGTCCTAATAACCTTCATTCTACCGTGATAATAGTTTAGGATTAGAAATTTATGTGAACATTTCTGGTGCTAGTTCACCTTCACAGATTTTATTAACGGCGCCGGTCATTGTGATCGAAAAATCAGGATCAATTCTAATCTCGATATCGCCACCGGCACAATGAACCATAATCTGTTGATCGCAATATCCCAACCGGTGGGCCACGGCCGCAGCGGCACAACTGCTGCTGCCGGATGCCAGGGTATAGCCGACACCTCGTTCCCAGATTTCAATTCTGATATTATTACTGTCGATTATTTCCATAAACTGCACATTGGTACGGTTCGGGAAGCGGGCGGCGGTTTCAATAGCGGGTCCAATATTACGAGCCAATTTTGCTGTAACCTGGTCTGGGAGGACAATGCAGTGGGGATTACCAATGGTGGCGGCACAATAACGGTAATCCTGTCCAGCAACTGATATGGTCTCATTCAATACCTCCCGCACAGGTCCTGTAACCGGAATTTTAGTACTATCAAAGCTTACCTGACCCATTTCAACCGATACTGTATGCCCGCCCGGATGGACCAGCGCCCGAACGATACCACCTGGTGTGTCAATGTTAAATTCCTCCGTCTGCACTAAACTCCGATCAAACAGGTAACGGCTGAATATCCGCAGTCCGTTGCCGCTCTTCTCAAATTCACTCCCATCGGGATTAAATAGCCGTAGGCCGAAGTCGCTGTTCTCTGATTTATATGGTCCCATCAGAATTCCGTCCGATCCCACTCCCAAGTGGGGGTGACAGATACGGATGATCTGCTCCGGTGTCAAAGCAGCGCTAAGCTGAGTGGGGTCGATGACAATATAATCGTTGCCTAAAGCCTGGTATTTATGGAATTCCATTTTCAGGCCGGTTTTAATTTTGGTTCGATTTTTCCTAAAAATGATAACAGTAAATGGATATCATCACTGCCTGAAACACTCAAACGCTCCAACATGCGCCCATATAATTGGGACCCAGGCGGAATACCGATTTGATCCAAGAGCCGACCTGCTTTTAGATACAATGTTTTCCATTCGTCAGATGATACTGGGGCGAGTTCTAAAGTTGATTCACTGGCCACTAGGGGAGCTAAGGCATAGGCATAAACCATTACCGCCTGGGCCAAGTTCAGGGAAGGATAAGTGACGGCCATGGGAATCGTTGATACTAAGTGGCAATGTCTAAGATCGGCTTTTGACAATCCGCTTTCCTCACCACCGAATACTAAGGCAATTTCCTGAACAGTTCCAATTTTGTTACGAAGCACCTCCAATAATTGCTCAGGCGTATGGTAATCCCGGTGAGAGTGCTTGCGTTTGGCTGAGGTGCCGATCACCAGGTCGCTACTGCTGATAGCTGCTTCAAGTGAATCAAAAACCTGGGCTGCTGCTATTAAATCGGTGGCACCATGAGCCAGCCGGTGAGCCTTTACACTCAGGTGATCGGCAGCATTCACGAGCCGTAGAACCGTGAAGCCCATCGTTTTCAGGGCACGAGCTGCAGCGCCGATATTTTCCGGACGGGCTGGATTAACCAGAATGAAGGAAACTTTTAGTTGGTCGCTGGTCATTATTCAGCTATCAGCCGACAATCTTCAGATGCACTTTGCGCGTACGAGGACCGTCAAAGTCGCACAGAAAAATACCCTGCCAGGTACCAAGTACTAATTGGCCATTTTCAATTATTACAGTTTCCGAAGCGCCAACCAGGCTGGATTTGATATGGCTGTCGGAATTACCTTCGTAGTGCTGATAACCGGCATTAAGTGGCGCTAGTTTTGTTAGTTGCATTTTTATATCCCGGACTACATCAGGGTCGGCATGTTCATTTATTGTGATTCCGCAGGTGGTGTGAGGGACGTAAATGGAAATGATCCCACTGGTTATCCCAGTTTCCTGAACGTAGGTTTGGACTTCCCTGGTAATATCAATAAAATCGACTCGTCCGGAGGTACTGAGTTGAATTGTTTTCATCTTTAAACCTTTTCCTTTATCTGGTAAAGTTTAACAGATGCCACGCTGGTAACCAATAAAAACCGGACTTCCGTCAGGCCAGTTTTGGTACTGTAAACCTGAATCAGGTATTGTTATTATTAGTATTAATTTTCAAAGGAACATAAAGCGCGCACCAGCAAAAGGTACCAGTGAGTAAGGGTAGTAATCCGATTATACCCCACCAACTGTCAAAGTATAGCCCTAATCCGATAATAATTGCACCCGTAATAATTCTGATCATCCGGTCGGCCGTTCCTAAATTGCATCGCATAGTTGCTCCTGTTGATTATTATTTATCTGATCTACGAACCGGCCAGGAGGAAAGTTTCAATTACGATGGATCAGGTTTTGCGTTCTTTTTTTCGAGCTGCTGGGAAAAGGATATTATTTAATATTAACCGGTAACCGGGAGAATTGCGATGTAGCGATAAATCGGTCGGTGGGTCACCCACAAAATGCTGGTAATCTTCAGGGTCATGTCCGCCTAAAAATGTAAAGGTTCCCTTACCGTAATTTCCGTGCAGGTATTTTACCTGATCGGTGGCCGGATCTTCACCCATAATGACAATATGCTTTTTTACTTTGGAACGGTGAAATCCGGTCGTCTGCCCCATGAATCCTTTTACAGCCGCCACATGATCCTGGGTCAGCATGGTTGGTACCGGATCATATTTAGCCGAGAATTCAAACAGGGTAAAATAATCGCGTTCGGCACCCCGGGTAACGGGATTATTACTGGGAGGATAATCGATATTGGAATATTCATAAACCAGCGGGTCGATGATTATTTTGAAATCGGTGAAGGCAAACGTTTTGGTATAGTCCAGTTTGGCTTGAGCCTGGGGATCAGGAGGCGTCCCGTCATAGATGCTGGAGACACCATCGAAACCTTCCATGGCTAAAGCAATATCGTAAGAATCGGTAGCAGAACACATAGCGAAAAGAAACCCTCCCTGGCGCACAAAATTTTTAATTGCCCGAGCTACGGCCTTTTTTTCTTCATGCACCGAAGGGAAACCCAGGCTGGCCGCCATTGCCTCAAAATGCTGTTGTTGCTCAATATACCAGTCAGCGCTGCTGTAGTTGCGATAAAATTTACCATACTGACCGGTGAAATCCTCGTGATGCAGGTGCAGCCAGTCATAGCGACTTAGTTGACCGGTAAGGACTTCTTTATCCCACAGAGTTTCGTAAGGTACTTCGGCATAGGTCAATGCCAGGGTCACGGCATCATCCCAGGGTTGCTTTCCGGGTGGAGTATAGATGGCAATGCGCGGAGCCTTTTCCAACAGAACGATATCCATATTATTATTTTCAATAGCGCCGTAAATATTGATCAATGCAGAAGGGTCCACAGCTTCAAAAGATACGCCCCGAACCCGGCATTCCTGCTGGATAATATCATACGAATCCACTAGGAATGAACCACCCCGGTAATTCAGGAGCCATTCCACATTTATATCTTGCTCCAGGATCCAGAAGGCGATTCCATAAGCTTTCAAATGATCCTTTTGAATCGGGTCCATGGGGATAAGCAATTTTTGAGCGCTAATCAGATTTAATAAGATCAAGAAAGTGATAATGCGTTTCACATTAGCTCCCTAAGTTTTGATTCAATTCACGAATTCGGAAACGTACCGGCTCCACCAGAATTGACTGGGGATATTCTTCCAGTAGCCGATGGTAATAAATTAAGGCTATTTCGGGATTGTTGATACGGGCTTCATAAATTTCACCGGTCAGGGTTAAGCCAAGATCGGCTAAAGGTGTTTCATCCAGCGCATTAGCGAGATCCAGAGCTGATTCGGTTTTATTAAGACTGGCGTTTAGTAAAGCCGCTCTTAGGGTAACCCAGGGAACAATAGTTGACTCGGGGGTCTCCATGCGCAAAGCTCCGAGTAACTCGACAGAATGGCTGAGTTTATTTTGCCGGACCAGGTTTTCAGCCTGTAGAAAGACCAGAAAAGCCGCCCGGTCAGTTTTGGTACCATTAGAAAAATGTGTGGTTATCAGATCCTGAATCTCCATTAAATCATTGAAATAGGGTTGATTCGGACTGGCTTCCTGGAGCGTGGTTTCTGTGAGTGTCAAGGCTGATTCAACATCTCCCGCCAGCAAGTTTGCCTGAATCAAACGAACGAGGAAAGGACTAATATTTCTTTGGTTTTGATTAGAAGGTAATTGTTTCAGAAAATATTCCTGTGCCAGGGCAGTGTTGCCTTTGGCAAGTTTAATATCACCGATTCGCAATTGGACTTGTAATTTCAAATCCCGCTTGGGATTGGCCTTCAGAGCTGCTTGATAAGCCTGAAAAGCTCCGTCGAAATCCCGCGTGATACGGTATTTGATTTCACCCAGCCGGTAATAAACGTTAGCTAATAAGGGAGCGCGGGGTAATTTCACCAATACAGAATCGTATAAACGAAATGAATTTTCCAGTGGTGCAGTTGATATGGTAGGAGCGCCGTAAAAATGATTCTCAAATACCAGATTGTCGGGATAGAACCGTACCAGATTATCTTGTGTGCTACGGGGAATGATTTGATCTTCGAAGCATTGTCCCATACCGAGTAAAGCTGCCCCTATCACCTGGGAAGGTATTGCATCCTGATCACTGTGCAGGATGGTTTGATAAGCTGATATGGCGATATCATACTGGCATTCAGACCGCAAATTACCGGCAAATTCCAACCAGCGGTCATAATCCTTGGGCTGCCTTAGCCCCATTGCTCGGTGTTGTTCAAGGGCAGCCCCGTAACGTTGTATTTTAAAATAGAAACCGGCAATAATTTTCTGTATCAGAGCCTCATTTTCGGCTACTCGACGCAGTAACACTGCTTCAATTTGAGCCAAATTTTCAGGATTATCACTGAGCAGCAGAATTCGGTCTGTCACATATTTCTGCTGTCTTGGACGCGCCAGTAGATGGTTGATAAATTCATCAACTGCTCGACTCACCGCTCCTCTGGAATGATAGAAATTTGCCAGGTCAACAGCGAGGAAGGCGGGATCATTAAACTGCCGGCGCCCTCTTTCAGCCAGGGAGTCCATTTGAACGGTTAATGAAAGACGGGCAAAGGTGTAGATCAATGTGCGGTAATAATTCTGATTAGAATTAAAAAGCTGTTCCAGATCCATCCAGTACTGAAAAGCCCGTTCCTTTTGGTCCATCAAATAGTATAACTCTCCTAAATCAACCTGTGTCGCAATATCCTGGGGATTATGATTTAGATAGGTTGTTATTACCTGAGCAGCTTCTTCCAGTTTTCCACCACGCATCAGGTTGTTTTTCAGGTTTTTGAAAGCTTGGCGATGGTTGGGATTGGTTTCGAGAATGCTGTAATAAATTTCACGGGCTGCCTCGAGATTACCTTGCCGTTCCAGTACCTGAGCGCGTTGCAGAGCGCCGGTTCCATGGGGAATGACTTTTATCTGAGCAGGTAATACTAATGTCAATATTAGCAGAACTGGGAATATTCGGGACATCTATTTATCCTGTTCCAGTTGTGTTTCTTCCTGGCTGATAGTATTGAAATAACGCCGGATCATATCTTGATAGTCACGCGGATAGCCGGATTTCATGGACCGGTTAAGAGCTTCCAGCGCTAGGCTGCGCCGCTGTCCAAGATCTGATGGCAAGCCCCCGGGACCGGAGTAAACAATCTGACTGGCAGAGCGGGATTTTCGTTCCTGTTTATAATCACGCTGGGTCAATGAGCGTTGACTGTCCAGCATTCGTGATAGAATTCGCTCTTGGCGCTCCTGGGTCTGCCGAGTATAGCGCTTACGCTGCAAATCCTTGATTACTTCCTCCATTTCCTGCGCGATTCCGCTAAGATCACCAAGCCCTTGCTTACCGGATTGTTGCATCTCATTCATCATCTGTTGCAGCGATTTACGGACTTGTTGCTGTCCCTGCAACAGTCTTTTCATCATTGACTGTTGGGCAGCGGCGGCCATTTGCCCCAAAGCCAATTGCAAGCCCTGGTTATTGAGTCCCTGTTGTTGCGCACTCATCTGCTGCATTCGTTGCAAGAATTGTTCGAATCCACTGGCGGAACCGGATTGTTGCATATTCTGCATGGCCTGATTGACGGCCAGGGCAGCCTTATTTAAGGATTCCATAGCCCCCTGTTGTTGTATCTTGGCACTCGTACCGTTGCGTTGTTCCAGATTCTGTTGTGCTTCCTGCATCTGGGCATTAGCCTTTCCGATTGCTTTGCCGATTTCTGGCGTAACCGCAAAAGTTTCCCGAGCAAGGTCCATCAGCGTGGACATGGTTTGCCTCAATTGGTCGCGGAGCATCAACTGTCGATTGGCTGCCTCACCCAGGCGCGGCGAATTGCGGGAAAGACCTGCGGTAGTATTATGCAGTTTCTCTTGAGATTTGGATAGGGTAAGTAAATCACGCATTACTGCTTGAAAATGACCAGCCATTTCATTAACCGTTTGGTTTTGAAATTGCTGCTGCAGGGCAGCGAATTGCTGCTGGAGCTGTTCCAGATTGCTGAGTGCCTGTTGGCTATGAGGAAGGGCTGCAGTTGTTTGTCGCTGCTTCAAATCAGCGGTGGCATTTTCCAGCTCCTGACTGGTATTGTTTGACAATTCGGAATCCTGCAATTCCTCCAGTGCTTGCGATGATTGGGGACTGAATTGTTCCATCGCATCCGCAGCCGCGTCCATTAGGTCCCTGATATTTCGGAACTCCGAACTGTTTTGCTCTTCATTGAACGCCATACGGGCCAGATCAGACGGATCACTGGTTTCATTGGCACTTTGCAGTTCTTTATGCAGTGCGGTCTGTTGGGCGATTAATTGCTCCAGCCGCTCGCGAACTTCTTCCAGAGTTTGTTCGGCCCGGATGCGTTCAAAAATATTAAGAAAGCGATCAAGTTGCTGTTCCAACTGTTCCAGGTTAGCGGATAAATCCTCCAAAGCGGTTAATAAATCTTTTGTGCTGAGGCTTTCCAACGCTTCGTTCATTCGCTCCATGCTGGCCAGCATTTCCGGTGTAATCAACTCAGATAGCAATTCCTGAAGTTGTTGAAATTTATTGAGCATATCTTCCGAGAATAAGCCATGCTTATCGGCCGCTTCGGCAAGCTGCTCCAGAGCTTCGGAAAATTCTTTAAACTTTTGCACTTCTTCGCGCGTCGCTTCCAGAGTTTTTTTCAAGGCTTGCTGTTGTTCCCAATCAATTTCATCACTTTTTAACAGATCGAGCTGAGCCTGATCAAGCTGGTCACTAATTGCCTGCAATTCATCGGTTTCCAATTTCAACTCATCGTATAATTCTTCTTCCCCCATGGTCATCGATTCGAACAGGTCAGCCAGTGATGGCAGACGGGCAATGAAATTGGCTGAAAGCGATTTTTTTGGTCCTGAAATATCATCATTATCATAGAGTTCAAAATGATAGTGTACTTCATCCTCGGGGAATAGTGCCAGATCGGTGAGATCCCAGATGGAATATACCTCTTGCGTCGGAACCGCTGGATCCAAATCATTGATGGTGAAGATAGCGGTATATGGTTCGATTTCAATTAAAGAAGGCCGCCGTACTTCATAACTTACCTGCAGATTGGAGAAGCCAAAGTCATCAGCAATTGAGAGATGAATCGGGATAAACTGATTGTCCCCCAACTCAACCAGCGGAGGAGGTTCAATTACTTTCAAATCCGGGGCTAAATCGGGGATAATCTGCAGATGATAGGGAATCGGATTTCGATTGGTAATGCCCCGTTGATTCTGGATATTGACAGTGAACGGGCCTTCTTCCTTTAGTAAAAAATTGCCCTCGCCCCGATTACTACGGATTAATAGCGGAATATTGGTGTTGTTAATTTTAATAAATCCATCGGATAGAGGGTGATTTGATTTGAACCGGACTCCAATCGTGGAACCCGGTAACCCCTGAACGTTAGCTTGATTTCCTTTTTGAATGCGTAACGGTAAACCGGAATACTGCGGTGGAATAATTCTGATTGTAAATTCCTCAAAGATGGGTCGGTCAGTAACTGTTAAGCGATAGGTTTTCGAGGACACTTCTTTCCAGGATTGCCAGAAATGGGTCGCTGGTACAATTGCCCGGTAAATATAATCCTGAAAAACATCAGTTAGGTTCAAAACATACATTCCTGGTGATTGTGAGCCGATACTGTGATACGCGATATCTGGCTTAACTAGATTAGAATCGCTCGATTCAACCGTGGTAGATAATAATTCTATCCGGATCGAATCGGGAGCTGTCCCAATACTTTGTATTACAATCTCAACATTTTCGCCGCCGAGGATATTTATATCTTTAGTATGACTAATCAGGTAAAATGGTTTGGGTACGGGAAACTCAACTGCGGGATGAACCCAGCGGTATAAAGCAGCAGTGACCGGAGTCTGGATAACTAGAATTAAAATTATAAAAAATGTTTGCAATCCCAGTGTAATATATTTCCAAAATTGAATTCCGGCACGGGGAAATATGGTTCTAAGATTCAAATCCGCAAGCGTTTGGTCAACCTTATTAATATAGACCCGGCTGAGAGGTGGTGAATGACTCTTTACGAGCGATTTCTCCAATTGAAAAGCGTTGATTAAGGTGTCAGGTTTGGGCAGGACCAGTTGGCCGACGCGCCGAGCAAGAACTGTATCATGATAACGTTTAACCCGCTTCAGCCGGATTAACAGAAAAATGATTAAACCGGCAACAATTAAAGTTATACCTGCTCCAGCCATACCAATCAGTATCATAGAACGATGGGCCGCCGAAAAATAGAACACTGATTCTGATAGAATTGCCAAAAGGATTATGACCAGGCTTAGGCTATAGCCGAACCAACCTAAATATTGTAAATCGGATTTTAAGGCTGCCCGCCTGATCCGTTCCAGATTCCGGGCAATCGGCGTGATCATTGCGTCAAGGAATACCAGATAATGTTAACCCCCATTCTGAGGGCGGCTTCTCGGATTGGTCCCGGATCATGATGAACTTCCTCGTCCTCCCAACCATCACCCAGATCGCATTCATAAGTATAAAACACCATTAAGCGCTCACCATTGAATATCCCCAAGCCCTGGGGCGGCTGATTGTCATGTTCATGTACTTTAGGCAAACCATCCGGAAAATCAAAATAGCAGTGAAATATTGGGTGATCATAATGTAATTCCACTAAATCCCGATCAGGAAACAAGTGGCTCATTTCCCGCCTAAATGATTTATCCAGACCATAATTATCATCCACATGTAAAAATGCCCCGCGCAGCAAAAATTCCCGCAAGCGGATAATTTCTTTATCAGTAAAACGGATGTTGCCATGGCCGGTAAGATACAGATAGGGATGGCTATATAGTTCCTTGTCCGTTATCTTTAGTTGGACCTCCTCAAATGCGGCATTTATGTTGGTTTGCGTATTAACATACCGCAGCAGATTGGGTAGGCTGCTGGGGTCACTGTACCAATCTCCGCCCCCGCCGTAATGAATGCGGGCAATTGTGAAATCCTGCCCGGTTACCAATAGCGGAAGGACGATCAGCAGTGAAAAAAAATAGTTTGGTTTTATGTTCATCAATCGCACAGACTGCAATCAGGTTTAATGAATTATTAAGAAGATTCTCTATTTACCATCAATATCTCAGGTGAAATTACGAAACCATTAAGATTTAGTTTGTATTTTCAGTCATTGATATTGTTCCTGGCAAAGTAGAACAGTTTTGGCAAAGAATTCTAAATCTTAAGTTTTAGCGATAATTATATTTATCGGATGTACAGAGGTTGAATAAATAAACGATAATCCTGCGCGGTTGGTTTGATGATCAGCTAGCCGCTTTCAGGTTGAAGTAGGTTTCGTGTAATTTCAGCCCGTGAAAATTACCGGACCATTACTTCCAGGGCGGTTTATCGACCGTCCCAATCGCTTTATTACCAGAGTGAATCTGGATGGAAATCTGGTAATCAGCCACCTGCCAGACCCGGGACGGTTGAAGGAATTACTGATTCCCGATGCTGAAGTGTACTTGCGGCCGGCACCGAAAAATTCATCTCGTAAAACCCGTTTCACCACGGTTATGGTCAGACATGACGGCGTTTTGATTTCTCTGGTTTCGGCTTTGCCTAACCGGTTTGTCAGTCTGGAACTGGCCGCCCATAACCTGCCCATGCTGGCGGAATATAGAATGGATCGGGCAGAAGTGAGTCACGGGCATCATCGATTTGATTTTTTGCTACGGGATAAGTCGGATAACCCTTTTTTCCTCGAGGTTAAATCAGTTACCTTTGTTCAAGATAGCGTAGCACAGTTTCCCGATGCAGTAACCGCCCGGGGAACCCGTCATGCCAATGCCCTGGTTGAATTGGTAAAGCAGGGAGCCGCCGCCGGAATTTTATTTGTTTGCCAGCGATCCGACGCTGAAAGTTTCCGGCCCATGCATGAACGTGACCCCAAATTCGCAAATGCGTTGTTGGAGGCCTATCTGACAGGTGTAAAAGTCTGGTGCATAACCACCAAAGTTACCTTGGAAGAAATGACTTATTATCGGGAAATTCCGGTCGCTCTTAATGGTAAAATTATTACATAATCAAACGTTTCGTATCTTACTGCTGCCAGGGATTACTATCGGATTACTGATTTTTAGCTGGCGTTGCGCCGCCATTCGTCCACCATCCGGCGGACCAAAGGATACTACACCCCCGGTTTTACTAGCGGCTGACCCGCCCAGTGAAACTCTGCGAATCTCAGGTGGATTGGAAATCATTTTATCCTTTTCCGAATATATTGCTGAAAACACGATGGAGTCAGGATTTACCCTGTCGCCGATCAGTGCAGTAGAATTAAAGATAAAATATCATGACGATGCGATTGCAGTGACGTTACCGGACTCATTGATCGCTGATCAAACTTATATACTTACCGTAGGCCGGCAATTGAAAGATGAACATGGTGTTGAACTGGCCGAACCGATTCATTTGGCTTATAGCACCGGCGATAAAATTGAACGGGGTGTTATTAAAGGTAACGTTTATTTCAATGAAGGTCCGACCGTGGTTCATCTATGGGAGCTATCACTAATAACTGATACCGATTCAATCTTTGCCCGGACGCCCCATTTTGTCACCGATGTCACGGATGATGGTCATTTTACCTTCCAGTTTTTACGGCCGGCTAAATATCAGATTGTAGCAATCGACAGGTCAGGAGCTGGTTTCGGGTTGAATACAACCCGTACGGCATACGGAGTTTACCGGGAAAATCTGGTTGATTTGGTATACGACAGTCTGATAACGGGGGTTAATTTGCCAATGTGGAAGGAACCTCAGCCATTACGACTATTGCGCGGGGAGTGGGCCGGTCTGAATTGGGGGCGATTATTTTTTAGTAATTTCCTCCGGCAATCGCCGCAGCAGGTCACTGCGGTTTACGACGATAGCACAGGAGCAATAATAGCCCTGGAAGGTTTTCTCGATCCTCTGGACAGCAGTACTGTAATGATAATTGGTAATGATTTAATCGCTGACGCCAAAATAAAATTACATTCCCGCGGATTGATAGATATTTACGATCAAACTCTGGATACGGCTTCTATCGCAGTTCGTGTACCGGCACAGCCGGATACCGCTGCCTTGAGTCTGGTGGAACCAGGAGCCTCCATTACCATAAAACCGGAAGACCTTTCTGTTTATCTGGTGCTGAATAAGCCGGTTACCAGATGGCCCGGGCAGAAAGCGATAACACTGGTGCGTGACGATAGTATTCAGGTCGAATTGGATATTGACTCAATAAGTGCTATTCATGCTGGTCTGAGGCCGGTAGAAGGTTGGCTTCCGCAAACGGAATACAATTTAGTAATGGCTGGAGACAGTCTTACTGCTCTGGATGGCAGCGAGCCCGAGGATTCTTTGATATCGGTAAAAATTAAAGTAGGTAAGCTGACGGGACTCGGTGGCATCGCAGGGACCATCAGTAGTGCAAAAATGCCCGCTGTTATTAAGCTCAATACACTGGAAAAGTCATTCCGAAACCATTTATCAGATGTAAATTCAGACTCGTCTTTTCACTTGGATAATATTCCTGAAGGCTATTACCATTTAATGGTTTTTCAGGATGGGAATCAGAACCGGCGCTTCGATTTTGGTACTGCATTCCCATTTACCAGCAGTGAATGGTTTTATCTTTATCCTGAAACGGTCGAAGTGCGAGCTAATTGGATTATTGAATTACCAATAATCCATTCCAAGGAGGTGCAATAAGCATGTATTGTGTTATTATGGCCGGAGGAAGAGGAACAAGGTTTTGGCCGTATAGTCGGACATTACGACCGAAGCAATTAATGAGTATTATTGGTGATACATCGATGTTACAAATGACGGTTGATCGTCTGCGTAAGATACCGTCAGTGAAGGATATTTATATCATTACCGGAGAGAATTTAGCCGATGTGATCCGGGAAGAGATTAAACATGTCAAACCGGAAAATGTCCTGGTGGAACCAAGTGGCAAGAATACTGCTCCCTGCATCGGTCTGGCAGCCCTGCATATTTGTTTGAAGCATAAGGATTGTATAATGGGTGTGTTTCCATCTGATCACCTGGTGGTAGGACACCGCAAATTTGAAAAAGCACTTACGACCGCTTCCCATCTGGCCCGTAAAAGGCATTCCCTGATTACAATCGGGATACCACCAACCTTTCCAGCTACCGGATATGGTTATATCCAGTTTGATCAGGATAGCGACGAAGATCATCTGGACGGATACGGTGTGAAAACTTTTGCGGAGAAGCCACCGGTAGACTTGGCGCGTAAGTTTCTTAAAAGTGGGGATTTTCTATGGAATAGCGGCATGTTTGTGTGGGAAACCAAGACCTTTACGAATGAACTGCAACAGCATATGCCGGATCTATATCAAAATTTAGACTTGATTCGGACGCGTTTGCAAAAAGATAGTAAAGCAGAAATAGGTGATATCTGGAATGATATTAAGGCCGATTCCATCGATTATGGTTTGATGGAAAAATCACGCAATATCTACGTTATTAAGGCTAAGTATGAATGGAGTGATGTGGGCTCCTGGAATGCTGTTTACGATTTAGCACCTAAAAATGATGAGCGGAATGTAATTCACGGGGATGGTTTAATATTAGACGGCCGGGATAATTTCATCCAGTCTGCTGGAAGGTTCACGGCAATTATCGGTGTTGATAATCTGGTAGTAATAAATACTGACGATGCTACGTTGGTAGTTCCCAAAGACAAGGTGGAATCGATAAAAGATTTAGTGGAGACACTTAAGACGAAAAAAAGGGACGAATTACTCTAATGGTACGCTGGAATGAAACCGGAACAACTTTTTCAACAGTTTGAGACGCTATCCGAACGTCTGGGAATCAGATTGGTTGAAGATAAAGGAAATTTTATTGGCGGTGGTTGTCTGATTGATAAAAAACCCTGTATTGTGGTAAACAAGCACCGGCCAATCGAACAAAAATTAAGAGTACTGGCTTCAGTCTTTAATGAATTAGATTTATCCTCGGTATATTTGATGCCGGCCCTGCGGGAGTATATTGAAAAAGTCAATCTGTCCCTGTTGAACACACAGGATGCGAAAAAGCGTTGATTCACAGATGTACTAAGATTACTATCCGGGTCGATTTATATCAAAAAACAAAGCTTAAGAATATTTTGAACAGCAGAAATCAAATTAGTCGAAAAGGATAATTTTATGATCGAATATCAATCAGTCGATATACGCAATTTTGCCATAGTTGGGCATGGTGCCAGTGGAAAAACCATGCTTAGTGAATCCATGCTGGCCAGTAGTGGTGTGATCAACCGGCTGGGATCAATTGTTAATGGCAGTACCGCCTCGGATTATAACGACGATGAACAGGAACGACAAATATCTATTCATGCTACTATGTTAAGTACGGCGTGGGAGGGAAAGAAATTTAATTTCATCGACACTCCTGGTTATGCTGATTTTACCGGTGAAACCCTGGCTGCTCTTAGTGCGGTTGACATCGCGCTAGTGGTAATACACGCCAATCAGGGCGTGGAAGTAGGAACAGAACAGGTCTGGAATTATGCTACCAAGTTTGGAATTCATAAAATGCTGGTAGTAAATGCTTTGGATAAAGAGCATACCGATTTTGATGGAATCGTAGCCAAAGCTAAGGACCGCTTCGGCAACAATGTTTTTGCCATGCAAATTCCAATGAATGCCGGACCGGCTTTTAATCAGATTCTTGACGTATTACGTAAGAAAGTCATGACATTTAAAACTGATGGCAGTGGGAAATATGATGAATCCGATCCTCAAGGTGAGTGGGTTGAAAAAGCGGACAAAATGCACGAAGCATTGATTGAATATGTGGCTGAATCGGATGACAGTCTGCTGGAAAAATACTTTGATGAGGGGGGACTCAGCGAAGAAGAAATGCGCGAAGGTATTCATAGCGCATTGCAAAACCGTGTTTTTATTCCGTTATTCTGTACTGCCGCTGGTAATAATATCGGGGTTAGTCGTTTGATGGACTTTATTGCCAAATATGGATCTTCCCCAGTTGATCGAGCGACCATTAACGCCAAAGATACACAAACCGGAAAAGAGGTTGAAATCAAACTTGATAATCCGCATGTGGTGTTGCGGATCTTCAAAACCGTGAGTGAAGCTCACGTAGGGGAATTATCATTCTTCCGTACCTACAGTGGTGTTTTAAAAACCGGCGCCGATTTATATAATTCAGTGCAAGGTGGTTCCGAGCGCTTTGGTCAGTTTTTTGTAATGAACGGAAAGAATCGTACTTCTATCAATTCGCTCCATGCTGGCGATATTGGGGCGGTTGTAAAATTAAAAAATACTCATACAGATGATACGCTGTGTGGATTAAAACAAGCAATAGTCATTCCACCGGTGGATTATCCCAAGCCGAATATTCATACCGCCATTCGTTCCAAGGCAAAAGGTGATGAAGAAAAAATCGCCGTGGGTTTGTCCACCCTCCATGAAGAAGATCCTACTTTTGTGTACCGGGTCGACTCGGAAGTGAAACAAACCATCATGTCCGGTCAGGGTGAATTGCATTTGACGGTGATTGCCAATCGACTCCAGAACCGGTTTAATGTTGAAATAGTAACCATGGAACCGAAAATACCTTATCGTGAGACGATTAAGGGTAAAGGTTCATCCAGATACCGCCATAAAAAACAATCCGGTGGTGCTGGTCAGTTTGCCGAGGTCTGGATGCGGATCGAGCCCAAGCGGCGCGGCGAGGGAATCGAATTTATTGATTCACTAGTAGGTCAGAATGTGGATCGCGGTTTTGTACCGTCAGTGGAAAAAGGTGTCAAAGCCGCTGAGCAGGAGGGTATTTTTGCTGGTTATCGGGTCGTTGATCTGAAAGTTGATTTCTATGATGGAAAACAACATCCGGTTGACTCGAAAGATATAGCTTTTCAGATTGCAGGAAAACATGCTTTCCGGGAAGCCTTTTTGAGCGCTAAACCCTGTCTTCTTGAACCGATATTGACAATTGAAGTCAAGGTTCCGGATGAATTTATGGGTGATGTGATGGGTGATATTTCCGGTCGACGCGGTAAAATTCTGGGCATGGATTCCGATGGCGGGTTTCAGATAATAAAAGCTTTGGTGCCACAAGCAGAATTGTACCATTACTCCACTACAATCCGGTCGCTGACCGGTGGTCGTGGTATCCACAGCGAAGAATTCGATCATTATGAGGAGCTGCCAAAAGACCTGGAGAAAAAAGTGATCGCCGCATCAAAGAAAGAAGACGAAGAAGAATAGTAGTTATGGGTTATGGGTTATGGATGATGGATGATGGATAAGAGGACGCAGGCACAGCTAGGCCGTACATTTTTATTTAGTTGCAGCAGGATAAAGTTTCTGGACCCTTTTTCTAATAACCAGCTTTTATTACAGCTCGTGCCACAGTTAGTCTGTTCAGCCACGGCTGTGAAGCCGTGGGGCTCCACTTTGATCAGGTTAAGTTCCCAAACCGGTAAGGGAATGTAATTGTGACTAAAAACCCAACAACTTTCTCTACCACCAACCCTCAACCATTAACCATCAACCATTACCATGGATAGGCTCTGGGCTCCCTGGCGCATGGAATACATCCGGGCACCTAAAGAAGAAGGTTGTATCTTTTGCGATAAGCCCGGACAGTCCGCAGATCGCGATAATCTGATTTTATTCAGGGGGCAGCATTCGTTTGTAATAATGAATCTGTTTCCCTACAATAATGGTCATTTGATGATTGTGCCTTACCAGCATTGTTCTAATACGCATAAACTGGATGAAACTACTTTTAAGGAAATAATGTACCTGACGGATAGGGCGATGGGTATTATTGAACAGACCATGGATTCCCAAGGCTTCAATTTTGGGGCTAATATTGGTGAAGCCGCCGGAGCGGGTATTACCGAACACATTCATTTCCATATCGTCCCACGCTGGCTGGGCGACACGAACGTTATGCCGGTTATCGGTCAGACTAAAGTTATGGTTCAAGGTCTCCACGAAACCTACGATTTATTGAAACCGGAATTTTCCCGATTATTAGGTGGTAAATAAGTATTGAGGATGTATAACCATTGTTGTTAAAATGAAGTTCTCCAAACTTAAAATAAAGTGAAAACAATGCTCTCATTTTCAGACAC
This sequence comes from Fidelibacterota bacterium, assembly GCA_013203115.1. GTDB lineage: Bacteria > Fidelibacterota > Marinisomatia > Marinisomatales > TCS56 > JABMQW01. The sequence goes on along the minus strand of JABMQW010000241.1, from coordinate 2,083 downwards.
TTGGCTACCGTATGTCTACCTCTATGGAGTTGGCGGAATCTTTTTCATAACCGGAATATTCCTGGTCTATCGTAGCCGTGCCATGAACTTCAAATTCAGAAGACACCGACATTGGATGAAAATCCTGATATTCGGGTTTTTATGGTATATGGCAATTCATCTGGGATTAATTCTCGCAGCACTATACGGATAATATTTATGACTGAAGCAAGTATTGGTACTACCTTAGATCAGATTATTATCGTTGTATATTTTGCAGTGATTTTATTATTTGGGAGCTACTTCGGGCGGTACGCTAAATCAACTTCTGATTTCTTTTTTGGCGGGCGTCGTTTTGCCTGGTGGTTGATTACGATCTCGATTGTTGCCACCGGTGTTGGTTCACACAGTTTTATTAAATATTCTTCAAAAGGATTTCAACACGGTTTCTCCTCAACCATGACCTATATGAACGATTGGTTCTTTGTTCCGTTTTTCATTTTTGGCTGGCTACCAATCATCTATTATACGCGGGTGGGATCGATCCCTGAATATTTTGAGCGTCGTTTCAACGCTACAGCCCGTCGTCTAGCAACCATTATGATCCTGCTTTATATGATTGGCTACATCGCCATTGGCTTACTTACACTGGCAACCGGATTATACCAAATATTAGGTATTCCACTGATGTGGACAGTAATTGTTGTCGCTCTTCTAACTGCGATCTATATGCATTTTGGCGGTCAGACAGCAGTCATTTTCACTGACCTGCTGCAGGGTTTTGTGCTGTTGTTCGCCGGACTATTTCTATTTGTATTAGGATTGAATTATCTGGGGGGGTTCGACGTTTTTTGGAATGCTTTACCGATTCAGGCTAAACTGCCCCTGGGCAGTTTTAACAGCCCCCCGGATTTTAACTTTGTAGGGATTTTCTGGCAGGATGGTATTGCTGGAAGCATCGGCTTTCTGTTTTTAAATCAGGGGCTGATAATGCGTTTTATGGCTGCCCGCAGCGTCCATGAAGGGCGTAAAGCCGCCACAATTAATATCCTTTTTGTATTGCCTATTTCGGCAATTGTGGTCTCCAATGCTGGCTGGATCGGACGTGCTATTGTTGAGACATTTCCAGGTGTAATCGATCCAAATATCAATCCCAATGATATTTTTGTAGCCGTAACTAACGTGGTTGCAACATCCGGCGTATTTGGGTTTATCATCGCCGCTTTGAGCGCGGCACTGATGTCCACCGTAGATACTCTGGTAAATGCCTCGGCCGCTGTTTTCGTAAATGATATCTATAAACCATTGGCCAAAAAAGAGCACAGTGACAAACATTATCTTGAGATTGCCCGGTGGTCCTCGGTTGGTGTAACCGTAATTGGCGTTCTGCTGGTTCCGGTATTTAATTCATTTGCTACCATCTATGAAGCTCATGCCTGGTTTCATTCCACTTTTACGCCACCGTTAATTATAGCGGTTTTTCTGGGAATATTCTGGAGGCGGTTCACCTCCGCGGCTGTGATTGCTACATTTATTGCCGGTGCCGGTTTGATGATTCTCGGGCAGGTTTTCCCACAACTGATAGCACCCTTTGATCATGGAATTGAGATGCAGGCGCATAAGCCCTATATTTATATTGGCGCTTTATACAATTTATTTGTCTGCGCAGTGACTGGCGTAGTTGTCAGTCTTTTAACCCAACCAAAAAGCGATGCAGATATCAGGGGTCTTACTGTTTATGATATAGAGAGTGCCCGAAATATGTTCAAGGGTGGTACACCAAACGACCGTGAAGGGGAAACAATAGTTGTTAACTGGGAGATTGATGAGAATCTGGTCCCCGACACAGTGAGCTTTACCAAACAGGATATGGATAAAATGGCAGCGGAAAAGGGCGACCTGGTATACCTTTGCGATAAGCGTAAATGGCTGGGGGGGTTGAAGTCAATTCATACCGTGATTGGGGAACCGCACGATGACCCCGGTATGGTCTATATGGATCAAGAACAGGCTAAGCACAGTTTATTTACAAAAGGCAGGAGCCTTACCGCTGAAAAGGAAATGTAGCTTGCCACCACCCGATAAGTCTTTGTTGGTTCTTATT
>JABMQW010000240.1 GCA_013203115.1 Fidelibacterota bacterium | reverse complement strand
GGCGAAATTCAAACCAATATTGGCCTTATCGGCGGCAATCAGGGCAGCGACCACATTACTCACTTTACCACCGGCCAGGAAATGGGTTTCCAAGCCATCGGTAGTAATCGTTTCGATACCGGCTTTATGGCTGTTGATTACACCATCGGCCACCAGGCGTGGTGGTATCTTCCGCAAACGCATGCGGATCAGGTCAATGATCGTAATTCGTCCCAGCCCCAGACTCACAACCGATTGAATCCACAGCCCAATGGGAACGAAATAGAAGATTATCGATAAAAATACAATTACTACAGCTAACAGAATCAATGATAGGGTTGTCATGATTACTCCTTTACTTCTACATTAATTTTACGGACTACCACCCGGTTACCTTCAACACTCAGGACCTTGACCGGATCGCCTTTTTGAACAAATTCACCTTCTGTTACAACAAACATACGTTGCTCATCGATTGTTACCCAGCCGGAAGGACGCAGGTCGGTAGCAGCCTGTCCCAGTTTATCCACATAAGGCTCCATCCCAATCGATGTGTCGTAGCCGTCCTCGTGTCGTTGCGTGCCGGGAGCGGTAATTTTTTTCCAGAATTTGGTTCTAATCAGAATTCTGAACATTAAAAACAGGCCGATAATTCCACCCACAATCCCAATTGAAATGCCGGTTAATGCCATTGAATACACCTCGTGTCCTACCGGAACATCCGGTATCATCAGGGCAAACATGCCCCCGAAAATGAAAACGATTCCCAGAATGCCGGCCAGGCCAAAACCGGGAATCACCAGAATCTCCAACATTAGCAATACCACCCCGACAATGATGAATAAGAAATCAGTCATTGAGGCTAAGTGCGCCAGATAGGATGCTCCCAGTGACAATGCGAGGCAGATAGCTCCAAACGTACCGGGGATACCCCAGCCGGGACTTTGTAATTCAAACAGGATGCCCAGAAAACCAAAAGTAGTCAGCAGGGAGGCCACGATCGGATTGGTTAAAAAACGAACCAGGTTCTCCGACCAGCTTTCCGCTTCGATGCGCAGCTCCGCACCACTCAGCCCGAGTAATTCCAGCACTTCATCCATATCTTCGGCTTTGTTATCGGCAATCTTATATTTCAGCGCCCGCTCGGTTGTGAGTGTTATCAACTTACCTTCCTTGCGTCCCTCAAGATCGGTAACTTCGATCGAATCACCGTCGATGACTAGGTGAGTAAAATTAAGTTCTTCATCCACCATGCCCATTGCGATATTAACACTCCGACCACGCCGTTCCGCGGTGGAGGCCATTTCTTCGCGCATATAGCTGATGACTTTTTCACTGGCTTTTTTACCAGACATATCCACCGCCGTGGCCGCACCGATAGTACCACCACCGGTCATAATAATTTTTTCGCAGGATAAGGAAATTAAAGCCCCGGCCGAAATTGCACGGCGGTTGATAAAGGCAACAGTTTGAATATGGGTACTTAAAATAGCATCTTTTATTTGGGTCGCCGCATCCACCCGGCCACCGAAAGTATCGATATCAAAAATGATAGCATCAGCATTATTTTCTTCCGCGGTTTCAATGGCCCTTTCAATAAAAGGCGGCAATCCCAGATCAATAGTTCCCTGGATAGGAACAACGTACACAAGCGGTTCCCCACTTGCGGCTGAAAGCAGTACTATAAGTAAAGCAATTCGAATAAAATTTCTCATAATAATAAGTTTAACCTGTTCATGGTTTAATGTCAATAACAAGGGTTTTTTATTGAAGGTAACGCAGACATTATTGCCTTAAGCCCGATAATCACCATTAAAATTTACTTTGAAAACGGATTAAACCCGTCAATAAATTGACCCTTCTAATATTATGAATTTCTATCAAACAGTAACCTATTGGTTCCTGCAACTGTTTTCCAACTGGCTCGGGCAGTTATCTGACCGCTCTCGTAAGCGGCTGGCAGTTCGTGTGGCAAACTTTATATACAACTGGATTCCATTAAGAAAAACCGCAGCGCTGGAAAATATTAGGAAAGCCTATCCGGAAAAATCCGCGGGTTGGCAGGTACACACTTTGCGGCAGTGTTATCAGTTTTTTGTGCGCTTGATGCTGCTGTTTTTCATAATGCCTAAAAAATATAAATCCCTTAAAATCCACGTTTCAGGAAAAAACTATTTAGATGATGCTTTCCTGGAGGAGAAGGGTGTAATCATGGTTTCCGGCCACTTCGGAGCCTGGGAAGTTTATGCGGCCTGGACCGGCTACAACGGTTACCCAGTGGTACCGGTTGCTGTTAAACAAAAAAATCGCGGTGCCAACCGGTTCTTTGAGGAATTACGCGGTGACGCCGGTACAGTGCCAATTTACCGCAAGGAATCGCTGGATAATATGTACAAAGCGTTATCTGATGGTAAACTCCTGACGCTGGGCAGCGATCAGGATGCCCGTAAAAGAGGCGTATTTGTGGATTTTTTTGGTATTCCTTCATCCACCCCGAAAGGCACTGCCCTGTTTCATCTGAAAACCGGTGCGCCAATCGTTTTTGGCGCCTGCTTCGAACATGATGGGGAATACTTTCTGAAGTTTGAACCGGTTAGAGTCGCTAAAAAAGATGATGTCAATAGCATAACACAAAAATATACCACTATCCTGGAAAAGCGGATACGGCAACATCCGGAACAATATTTCTGGTGGCACCAGCGTTGGAAGACCAAACCACCACCAGTGAAATGACCCCCGCCATACGGGTAGCAATCGATACACCCGGAGCATTGCGCCGAGCGCTGGGAGTGATTCGTTCCGGTGGATTATTAGTCTATCCCACCGATACGCTCTATGGTTTCGGCTGCAATGCCACTAATGACAAAGCAGTCCAAAATTTAAACCGGGTGAAAAGCAGGTCTGGACCGCTAAGTGTTATTGCACCCGATCCGGTTACAGCCCTCAGTTGGACAAGCCTGCCCATTAGGGAATTTCATCTGATCCGGGAATACCTGGGCGGACCCCGCACAGTCATTATTCCAGTCAAACCTGGAATTGTTATCGATGCGATTCTGGGTCCGGAAAATATGCTTGGAATCCGAATCCCGGAGGCAGCTTTTATTCTGGAACTGGCCGATCTGACCGGCGTTCCTATCACGACAACCAGTGTGAATAAATCCGGACAGCGCCCCTTGAATGACCCTGCTAAAATAATGGAAATATTCAGTTCCGACATTGATCTGCTGATTGATGCCGGACCATTACCAACATCGGGTGGTTCAGCAATCTATCGCTGGCGGATGGGTAAAATTGAATTAGTGAGCGACCGTCAGTGATACGAATTGCAATAATTTCAGCCTTCTGTCTCACGCTAACTTATGGACAGCAATTACCTTTTCAGGTTGGTGAAAAGCTGGAATATACCGCCCGGTTTAACATACTACCAGTGGGTGAGGCTCTACTTACGGTGGTAGGGCGCGAACAAATTGACAGCGTTTCCACCTACCACGTCAGCTACCAGGCTCGTACCGGTAAAGTGGCTGATCGTCTTTTTAAAATTCGGGACGATATTGACATCTGGTTCGACGATCAACAAATGTACACCTATCGAGTGGATAAAAATATTAATGAAGGTCGTTATCACCGTAAATCATCCACCTATATCAATTATCGAGATTCTATCGCCGTTACCGGCAAAGATACGATACCTATTTCCAGGCCGGTTCGGGATCCCTATTCACTATTCTATTATCTCCGCTCCCAGCCACTAAAAATTGGTAACACCTTACAACTGGTCACATTTGATAACAATAAACAAACCGCTTTTCAACTTAAAGTGATTGGTAAACAGAAGGTTAAGGTACCGGCCGGTACTTTCACCTGCTTAGTCGTGAAACCCTTTCGCAAGCAGCGGGCGTTATTTAAAAACCAGGGTGATATTGAAGTTTGGCTTAGCGCTGATAAGCGCCGACTACCGGTACAAATACATATCAAATTGAAGTATGGTTCACTGGTTTTGAAGCTAAAACAGGCAACCTCGCTCTCGCCTTAATCGATAATAGCGTCTAGTGTTGTGTCAAGTGTGTAGTGTGCAAAAAGTCACCGGAATTTTTGTCGATAACAAGGCGAATAT
>JABMQW010000239.1 GCA_013203115.1 Fidelibacterota bacterium | reverse complement strand
CATCTCACCGACCAGGATCACGTCCGGGTCCTCTCGCAGGGCCGCCCGCAGAGCATTAGAAAAACTATGGGTAGTGGCACCCAGTTCACGCTGGTTGATCAGACTGGACTTGGAGCGGTGGAAATATTCGACCGGGTCTTCAATCGTAATAATGTGGCAACTACGATTGGTATTAATATGATCCACCATGGCTGCCAAAGTGGTGCTTTTACCCGAACCGGTGGGACCCGTCAACAGCACCAGCCCCCGGTCTCGCATTGCCAGATTATTGATAATCGGTGGCAGGAGCAACTCATCAGCCGTCATAGCAGACTCGGGGATTGTCCGAAACACACCAGCCAGTCCCCGTATCTGGTGAAAGAAATTGACCCGGAAACGACCCTTCCCTTCCAGTTTGGTGGAGAAATCAATCTCCTTGCGCTCATTGAACATGCGTATCTGATCGTCATTCATCACCTGGGGTAGGATCGATTCCATTTCTTCCTGAATCAGTTCAGGCATATTTAACGGTTTCATGGTACCGTTGATCCGCACCATGGGAATTGATCCCACACTCAGGTGCAAATCAGAAGCCCCGCTGTTCAGGGCATAGGACAATAATTCGTCAATATTCATAATGCCGCTTATTGTTCACCTGCATCCTTTCCGAAGGTTCCATAACCGATAAATTTACCGCGAATCAGATCATAGCGGATTTCCTTACCAGGGCCACCGGGCATTTCGTCGGTACTGGTCGCAACAATTTCGTCATCCAAACCTGAAATGTCAAATGTCCACTGCCGCAGGGTTCCGCGATCGATTTCCATATAACCATCACGACGCAGGTCATCCACATCAGAGGGCCATTCACCCCGGTCCTGATAATACACCCGGGCATTTTTATACACAGCGCTGAGGGTACTACGGGCATCGGAGGCCCGGGCACTTTCAACATACTGGACATAGATCGGTACTGAAATCGCTGCCAGAATTGCTACAATTACAACCACAACCATAATCTCAATCATCGTGAAACCTGATTGCCGGTCGTTTTGAATCCTGTTCATATTCTTTTTCACTCCTCTTTTATTAAAGGCTTAATCTCATTTTTCAAAAAAAGAAACTGTCGCTTTATTAGGCATAATTATCGAGTGTCCAATTTAAAAACGGATTAAGTTGTCCGCAATCGGAGATGCAGGAAAATGCAGGAAAATTCTTCCTTAGCCGATTATACATTTTCAAATGAAATTCATCAACAATTATACCATTAACAATCCGCTTTATCATAGCGCCACAATTATTCTACAAACTAACAAACCGGTTAGTGTATTCGATCAGCATCGATCTAATTCCCGGTTCGGTCATCGAGTGGCCGGCGTCAGGGATAATATGAATATCCGCTTCCGGCCAGACCCGCTGTAAATCCCAGGCGGTTGTCATCGGGCAGACAACATCATAACGACCCTGAACGATTACAGCCGGCAAATGCCTGATCCGGTCGATATTCCGCAATAACTGGTCCTCACTTTCCAGAAAACCGCCGTTGGTGAAATAATGGCACTCGATCCGGGCAAAAGCTTCGGCAAACTGGTTCTGTCCAAAACGGTCCAGCAACGCTTCGTTGGGATATAATTTACTGGTACTGCCCTCCCAGATACTCCAGGCTCGAGCCGCAGCCAAACGTATTTCCGCATCGTCAGCAGTCAACCGTTTGTAATAAGCCGCCAACAAATCGTCCCGCTCTTCCGGAGGAATCGGTTCCAGGTATTTTTCCCAAGCGTCCGGATAAATATTACTGGCCCCTTCCTGATAAAACCAGTTCAGTTCGGATTTCCGCAGCAGGAAGATACCCCTTAAAATCAGTGCTTTAACCCGCTCCGGATGGGTCTGGCTGTAGGCCAGCGACAAGGTACTACCCCAACTGCCACCAAAAACAACCCATTTATCAATTTTCAAGTAGTCGCGAATTTTTTCAATATCCGCCACCAGATCCCAGGTAGTATTCTCCCGCAAGTCAGCAAAGGGAGTGCTTTTTCCACAACCACGCTGATCGAATAAAACCAAATGCCACTTATCAGGGTCAAAATACTGCCGGTAGGCTGGTTCAATACCACCACCGGGACCGCCATGCAAAAATACGGCTGGTTTACCGTTCGGATTTCCCGATTCCTGTACATTAATTGTATGTAAATCGGATACCTGGAGTTCGAATTCATTAAAAGGTTTAATCAGAGGGAAAAGTTCGTTCATTTGACTACTTGTTTTTCGGTTCGTTAATTGCATCAGTAATTGTACAAATAAAATAAGCATCGCGCAATAGAATATAGGGAATAAAAATCCCCTCAGCCTAAGTCGGAATTAACCCCAACACCGGATAATCGATATCGGCCCGCAGGTTGATTAATTCACGGGCTCATGAATTAATCGGGTTAGATGATTAATAATTGGAAAGAAGGACTATTTCAATTCCGCAACCAGCTTAGTTACGGTATCCTTGGCATCACCAAATAGCATAATAGTATTATCATTATAGAATAATTCATTATCAATACCGGCAAAACCAGGATTCATACTGCGTTTCAATACGAAGACAGTCCTTGATCGATCTACATCCAGGATCGGCATCCCGTAGATCGGACTGGCAGTATCATGGCGTGCCGCCGGATTCACTACATCATTAGCGCCAATCACCAGTGCTATATCTGTCTCTTCAAATTCAGGGTTGATCTGATCCAGATCAAATAGATTATCGTAAGGTACATTGGCCTCAGCAAGAAGAACATTCATATGCCCCGGCATGCGGCCAGCGACCGGATGAATGGCATATTTCACTTTCACACCCTTGGCTTCCAGAATCTTTTCCAACTCATGAACCATATGCTGAGCCTGGGCTACTGCCATACCATAACCTGGTACAATCACAACCTGACGAGCATTCTCAAAAATTACCACTGTATCTTCCGGTTCATATGATTTCACCGGTTTTTGCGTGACCGGCACACCTTCACCAGGTGCGTAATCTTCTCCGCCAAATCCAGCGAATAACACATTCCAGATCGTCCTGTTCATACCTTTGCACATAATATTGGTAAGAATTATACCACTCGCACCAACCAGGGAACCGGAGATGATCAGGGCATTATTTAACAAGACAAAACCGGTAGCTGCGGCGGCGATACCGGAAAATGAATTTAACAGGGAAATAACTACCGGCATGTCGGCACCACCAATTGGAATCACAAACATGTATCCCAGAATCAAGGCCACGACAATGATAGCCGGAATATAAAAACCAGCCTCAGCTCCGACCATAACGGCCAGGACTGTCAGGGTTACAGTACCAATCAGTAAAATACTATTGACGATCTGCTGACCTTTGAACAGAATCGGTGCGCCACGCATAATGCCCTGTAACTTAGCAAAGGCCACTATGCTACCGGTGAATGTGATACCACCAATGATGATACTCAGTCCGATGGCAGTCATAGTAAATCCGGCAATTGCTTCCATACCGGTGATCAGACGGTAGAACTCAGCGGTAGCTACCAACAAGGATGCTCCTCCGCCAAAACCATTGAATATTGCCACCATCTGGGGCATAGCGGTCATTTCTACCGTACGGGCTACATAGGCGCCAATTGCACCGCCAATAATGATACCGGCTATGATCAGTGTATAATCAATCACATCACGATAAAGTAAGGTAGCGATAATCGCAATTAGCATACCTATTGCCGCGGTTTGATTACCGCGAGGAGCGGTTTTAGGGTGGGACAATTGTTTTAGACCCATAATGAACAACACCGCTGAAACAAGATAGGCCACAGGAATTAATATTTCTTGAATAAACATATCCGGCCTCACTTATGCTTAAACATTTTTAACATTCGATTGGTCACCATAAAACCACCAACGACGTTGATCGTGGCAAAAATAATGGCGACAAATCCCAATACAGCAGTGATATTCAGGTCACCCCACAAGGTGGTAATATGCAGTTCCGTAAAACCGGCCGCCAGTAATGCCCCGACAATCGTTATTCCTGAGATTGCATTCGATCCTGACATGAGTGGTGTATGCAGGGTTGGCGGTACTTTGGTGATCACTTCAAACCCGACGAAAATCGCCAGTACAAAAACATAGATTAGAATTAACAGGTCGGCGTTCATACTTCCTCCTTATCCCGGTCCAGGAGATCCCGGACATGCTGATTCATTACTTTACCTGCATGGGTCAGTAAAGTACCTTTGATAACATCATCCTCGATATCAATCACCAATTTACCATCCTTGATCATTTCCGATAGTAAAGCGGTAACATTCCGGCTGTACATCTCACTGGCATGGTAGGATAATGAGCCCGGCAAATCACTTTCGCCATGGATACTGATACCATAGCGCTCAACCGTTTTACCAGCGATAGTTAATTCACAATTACCGCCCTGCTCGGCTGCCAAGTCAACGATTACCGAACCGGAGCGCATGGTCCGAATCATCTCTTCCGTAATCAGTAGTGGTGCCCGTTTTCCAAAAATCTGAGCAGTGCTAATTACAACATCGGTATCAGCAAGCTGTTGGCCAATAATTACCTGCTCATGGCGGTAAAAATCCTCCGATTGTTCTGTGGCGTACCCACCTTCGGTCTCAGCTTCCTCGGTTGTTGCCAGGGAAACAAACCGTGCCCCCAGGCTCTCCACCTGCTCTTTCACAACCGGACGGGTATCAAAAACAGTGACCTGCGCACCCAAACGCTTGGCGGTGGCAATGGCCTGCAGTCCGGCTACACCCGCACCAATTATAAGTACTTTAGCCGGTGAAATCGTTCCCGCGGCCGTCATCATCAGGGGAAAGAATTTATTTAACGAGGCAGCAGCCAGTACGACTGCTTTATAGCCGGCAGCCGAACTCATGGCACTCAAGGCATCCATGCGCTGGGCACGGGAAATCCGCGGAACTAATTCCATTGCCAGACTGGTTACACCCTTGGCAGCCAGTTTCTCAACGTTGTGGATGTATTTAAACGGGTTCATAAATCCGATGATTACCGAATCCTTGGGGAGGGGATCGATCATTTTCAAAGTTTCTTCATCGGTAAGACAGATCAGTTGCGCCTTGAGAAAAACCTTTCCTTCTTTCAGCAACTGCTTATAATCAGCGACGATAGTCGCCCCGGCCTCTTCGTACTGCCGGCGAGTGAATCCGGCCTGTTCGCCAGCCCCCTCTTCCAGCAGAACCTGCACACCAAGTTTCGTGAGACGCTTGACGCTCTCAGGAACCAAAGCTACACGTTTCTCACCAGGCGCGGTATCTTTTAATACTGCAATCGTTAACATCTAATTACTTCTCCTTGGTTAGAATAATCAATTTTGTGATGGTTTTAAAGTTATAAAGTTACACTTGTTTCTGAATATTTGCGAATGAATCTCATTAGTCACTGGTGAGACACTTTTCAATTGGGAAACCTTTAACTCATCTTTAACAGTTGCAAAAGTTAACTTTAGTAATAAATACATTTACAGGCCTCAAAAGAGAGCGTGGCACCACGTATTCATGTATTCTGGTATTTTTCACAGCGTCCTGATAGTTGGTGGCAGAGCAACTCTTACAGCCTTGAACACTTTACCACTAACACCCTGACATTCTGTTCTAACAACAAGTTGTTGCTCTTTTTCCGCAATAACGATTTCCTGCAAAGCTTTCAGATCCTGCCTGATCTTTCGCCATTCAAAATCATATCCGGCCTCACTTAACCGTTTTTTAAGTTCCTTGAGTAAAACTAATGCCAGAAAACTACAGAATACATGACCGGTAATCGTATCGTCGCGCTGGTGAAATACGGGACGGGTATCCATTAATGATTTCATGTCCCGAAAGATATGTTCCACCTGCCATAGTTCCTTGTATTTTAGAGCAACATCCCTGGAGGATAAAGTTGTATTAGTCCGCAGTACCCATTTCCCGTCAAACCGTTCTTCATATTTCACTTTATCCGGATTAATGGATACGCTGCCCTTGGCTAGCTTGAGATATTTGCGATAACCCTTGTTACCTACCAGTGATTTTGCGCCTTGCTGCTCCAACCTCTGTTGCAGCGCTTCTAAAATTGCTGCCCTGTCAGCGGCATCTTTCCGGGCTTGTTTCGTATTGAGACAAACAATATACCGCTGGCCATTGACCGGCACTTCTTTCACCTTCAAAGGAGCCGGAGCTTTATTTGTTATCCCTTCCGGGTAAACTTCCTGGTAGCGTCCGCCATGACTCAATACGTCCCGTTTGATCTCCACTACCTGACGCATCCGGGCTCCAAGAATATATTCCAGGTTGTTGTCTTGTTTTTCCAACCAGGACAATACCTCTTTGCTGATCATACCACGGTCTGCCACTATGATAACGCGGTCAATACCAAAACGCTTTTTCATCCTTTTTACAACCGGAACCAGGGTCTTTATGTCAGTCGTGTTCCCGGGCCACATCTCACAACACAAAGGACAACCATTGTTGTCCAGAATAACACCGACAACCATTTGTTTTAAATCAGGACGGTGATCCTTGCTATGGCCGCGCCGTCCGATTGTCTCACCACCGTTGCCTTCAAAATAAATGCTGGTTGTATCAAAAAAGACCAGCTCCAGGTTACTGAATAGATGACGTCGTTCCCGGAACAAATCTTCTTCAATAATATCCTTGATCCGTCGTGGAGAAAAAGGCAGCGCTGCCTTCTGATCATTCAACTCTTCACCTAAAAACGCCATGGCACGATATAAATGATGCAAAGAAAGTTCCTCGGTACCATTTATCCTGTAATCACGGCGCCATTCATCACAGTAACGATCGGAACCGGAAATAAACAGACGGTGCAGTACGGTTAAAAAGACCGCACGCTCTAAATTAAACTGAAACTTTCGATCACATAACAAACCTTGCAGAATACGCTTGATTCCGGTCTGTTCCCATAAACGTTCAAATATCAGTGTTGGACCAATCTTCACCGCCCGGGTGTGAGGATCACTCTGGCCGCTGAGAACCATCAGAACCTTTTCTGAAAAACGGGATAAAGAACGAACTAATGTTTCTATATCACCTTTGGCTTGCAGTCGCTCAAGACGACCGATAGTGGAAATGACTCGCTGTTTTGTTTTTCCCTGCTCTCTACGGTTCTCTACTATCTGTAAATATTGATTGTTGCCTGATTTCTTGACGCGTACAAACATAGTTCTATTCCTTGAATGTCACCGCAATATTAAAACCATGTTTAACGGGAATACAAGAACTATCGTTTAATACTGTGGCACCACGTTTTCAGCAATTCCTGAAAACGCCCCTTGATAATAAAGGACTTACAGTAATTGTGCCTCGCCAACTGTTAAAGATTAGTTTAAGGTTACAAATCGAAACCTTCAAGGTTACTTTCAACGATTAACAAAAAAGCCACTCAATTTGAGGGGCTTTAATTATCTGATACAAGGATACCATCACTCCATTGGATGGAAACTCACGAAGTGCGCGAGGTGGGTTTTAAATAATGAATTTCGAACAAGGATTAACGATTGGAGAAGTATGGGAGTAATTGTACTTCTAAAATCGACGTTCGTTAATCGATATTGGATATTCATACACCCAACCACTCCCTCTTAAGCCCTCCTACGTCGGAGGGGACTAAATCAATATTAAGATGACAAAAAAGCCACTCAATTTGAGGGGCTTTTTCAAATGACCGGTGACAAATGACTACTGACTAAATTTACCAACTCCCGTCGGTCAGGTATTCATCAATCCCCCGGGCAGCTTGTCGTCCGGCGCCCAGTGCCAGGATAACGGTAGCTCCACCGGTGACAATATCGCCACCGGCAAAAACACCCGGTTTGCTGGTTCGCATGGTATCGCCGTCGACATTGATATTGCCCCATTTATTAGTATCAATATCCGGCGATGTTTGTGAGATCAACGGATTGGAACCATTGCCAATCGCTACAATCGCAATATCGACCGGTTCGATATATTCCGAATTTTCAATCGGTACCGGTCGGCGGCGTCCGGAAGCATCCGGCTCACCCAGTTCCATCCGAATACATTTCATTGAGTGCAGCCGTTCATTCTCATCCCCCAGTAGTTCGATCGGAGTGGTCAGCATTTCGAATTTAACGCCTTCATCTTTGGCGTGGTGAATTTCCTCATCCCTGGCCGGCATTTCCGCTTCCGAACGGCGATAATAGATGGTAGCCTTAGCGCCCAAGCGCAAGGCCGTGCGAACTGCATCCATAGCAACATTACCACCTCCGAATACAGCTACTCTTCTTTCTTTGCAATCGAGTACTGGAGAATCATATTCCGGAAATTTATAAGCTTTCATCAGATTTACACGGGTCAGGAATTCATTGGCTGAATAGACACCTGCCAGACTTTCACCGGGGATGTTCATAAACCAAGGCAGGCCGGCTCCCACTGCAACAAATACAGCGCTGTAACCCTCCTCTTTCATTAATTCATCGATTGAATAAGTGGCGCCAATCACTACATTAGTCTTGAATTCAACACCCATATTGCGCAGGTTGTTGACTTCCTTGCGGACGATCTCTTTAGGAAGCCGGAATTCGGGAATACCATATACCAATACACCGCCCAATTCATGTAGCGCTTCAAATACGGTAACATCATAGCCCATGTTAATCAGGTCGCCAGCGCAACTGAGTCCGGCGGGACCACTTCCTACAACAGCTACTTTTTTACCTTTTTTGTCGATCCGGGGAATTTCAGATGTTATCCCCTTCGACATTTCATAATCAGCGACAAACCGTTCCAGACGCCCGATTGATACAGGTTCGAACCTTTTCGCGAGCACACATTTGGCTTCACACTGGGTTTCCTGGGGACAGACCCGGCCACAGATCGCCGGTAGGACATTATCCTCTTTTATTTTACGGGCCGCACCCAGAAAATCTTCCTCGACCACCAGTTCAAGGAAATCGATAATTTTAATCTCAACCGGACAACCATCCATACAAGTCGGTTTTTTACATTGCAGACAGCGCTGGGCGTCCAAGATAGCCTGTTCTTTGGTCAAGCCCAGGTTGACTTCTTCAAAATTGTGCGCCCGGATCAACGGATCCTGTTCGGGCATTACCTGGCGCGGTAGCTTAGTACGTTCTTTCGGAGGGAGAAATTCTGCCATTACGGTCTCAAATAATTAAACGCTGGTAGCTTTCAATGCATCAGCCTGTTTATTTAGTTTACAGCGATGCTCATATGATTCCAATGATTTCAGTTCGTACTCATGATAAACCCGATTGCGGTTTACCAGATTTCTGAAATTAACCTTATGGGCATCGAATTCAGGTCCATCGACGCAGGCAAATTGCACCTTATTATCAACCTGAACCCGGCAGCCTCCGCACATTCCGGTGCCATCCACCATGATCGGATTTAAGCTGACAACAGTATAAATGCCATGGGGCCTGGTAACTTCCGCCACGGCCTGCATCATCGGAATTGGGCCAATAGCAAGTACGAAGTCAATCTGACGACCTTCATCAATCAACTGCTGCAGTTTGTTGGTCACAAAACCATGAATTCCATAGCTCCCATCATCGGTGGTTATAAAAGCCTCATCGCTGACTGCTTTCATTTCATCCTCGAGGATTACCATATCCTTGGTACGGGCGCCATTGATAGTAATCACATGGTTGCCGGCTTTTTTAAGCGCTACTGCTGTGGGATAAGCAATCGCTGTACCGACGCCGCCACCGATACTGACGGTCGTACCGAATTTTTCTATATGCGATGGCTTCCCCAGGGGACCGACTATATCTGTAATCGTGTCGCCGGCCGCTTTGGTATTTAATTCTTTGGTGGTTTTTCCAATACCCTGAACAATAATCGTAACTGTCCCCTGCCCCGGATCCGAATCAGCAATTGTCAATGGTATGCGCTCACCTGTTTCCGTAACCCGGATAATCACAAATTGTCCTGCTTTACGTTTGCGAGCAATGGGGGGAGAATAGATTTTAAACAGTTTAATATCCTGGGCCAGAAATCGTGCTTCAACAATTTCGAACATCGTACACCTCGTCGATTGGGTCTTAGTCAGCCTTAAATATAGATTTTTTTCGGGATTTACTGGTCTTAAATAAGATTAGAAGTTACAGGTATCCTTTAATAGAAAGGGAGTAAAATCGTATCATAGAATCGACTCTTTTTCCCGAGTCGAAATTAGCAAATTCCAGTAGTGCAAAAGGCGCTGTATAAATCTACAGCGCCTATGGTAATTTGAGATAATAAAGCACCCCGCTATAAACAGCAGTGTATCTTTAGCGAAATTGCGCCGAAGCCAACCCGGCTTCGTCCCGATTAAAATCGGGATTTTGCCGTGGTTCACCTCGCCATTTATGGCGAAGGCAAATAAAAATTCTACCTGACCGGGCGAATACTCCGGTAAGGCAAAGCCCAGAAAACAGAATGTACCGCTTCATCTTCGGCATAGAGCGTTCCTAAATCGACCACATCAACAAAACCACGGAAAACCCGGCGTTGATACGATTGATTATTTTGGGGATGACGGCCCGGACCGTGAACCCTCCAAAGTCCGGTAAAAATATTATCCGGGGCAGTATCGGGGAAAACACCCATATCATTAATCAGTCGGCGACCTTTGTACCCACGGCCATGGCCGTAATGAAGCATTACGGCCTCACCACTGTTGAATGGGAATTCCGGTCCTATATTGGTTACCGAAACTTCAGTCCGGACGGCATGCCAGGCTAGAAAAGTCGGTATCTCATCACGTGGGATGTAAAGATCGGTTGCATCACTTTCATAGGAATAAATCGGTTCGGTACCATCCGGAGTGAAAAATTCCAATTTGGATATATCCACTTTGCTCCCGGTAATGCCAACGCCAATTGATATGGCGTTAATTCGCCATCCGCCGGTGCTATCATTGGTTGTTGTGTCCGTTAGGACAAAACGCACTTTACGGGTAAAATCAGTAACGAACGGCTTGACCCAGTGGGTAGTGTCGCCAGTTGCCGTATCCCGGGCGAAAATGATGAAATCTCCGGTTATCGTTCTGGTTATAACACCAATTGCGGTGTCGTTTTCCAGATCGGTGAAGACAATATCACGATCAATATTTGTTATCCGGCGGCCAAAGCGAATTCTCAGATCACTACCAGGATCAAGCGTATCTCCTAAAACCTTGAATAATCCCTGCTGCTCAAGGCCATCCTCATATTCACCATCAATAGCATCGCCATCATCCAAGCCATCCAGCCCTAAGGATCCATCACCATTGATTAATACCATCAGATACTGTTCAATATCGCTTTCGATAATATCCTGTTCAGTATCTTCACAACTGATCAATAACAGGAGGCTCAAGCAGGTAATTAATATTAATAACTTCTTCATAATCTTACTCCTTATTTTCTTGTTCATCTTAATCAATTTTAATTACTATCGTTTATTTGGTCTTCGGTTTTGACCCATCATGCGCTTGCTTTGATTAATGGCTTCACGGCGTTCCCGGATATTGCGCTGCAATTCATTTTTAAAGCGTTCATCAAAAATCATCAGTTTAACGCGCTGAGTATTGGTAAGCACGCCTTCCAGACGGTTCAGATAATCCGAGCGCAAGTCAATTTTTTGCTTTTCAAGATCAGAAATAAGTTTCAAAAAGGCATTATAATCTTTATCGGTGATGATCTCACCTCGTTCGGCACGTTCCACCATCGTACGGCCTGCTTCTACTCGCTCGGTATTCAATTTTTTAATTTTCTCACGGTGTTCGCGCATAGCCGGGAAAAATACTTCAGCCTGCTCAGAAGTTAATTTCAAATGCTCAGTCAAGCGCCAGACAACCATCATTTCCATCCGGTTTCCATCAGGACCGGACGGAGTTTCAGAAGCCAGAACAGCTTCCTGCCCAATGATAATTCCAGTCAGACATAAAAGAATTGGTAACAAGTGTATTATTCGCATTATTTTACTCCTTAAAAGTGGTTACCGGATCAAAATCAATTTCATCAAAAAATTCTAAGGTCGCCCAAATATCGTCGGTGTGTGCAAAGAGATAAACAGTTGCCTCTTCCAGGAACTGTTCCCTGATATCCCGCTCTTCCATGGTTAAATAATTTTGTTCAAGATAGTTTAGATGTGCAGTAGTGGAATTAATCTGGAACTGGCTTAATAGCCCAACCGCTATGACCAGGATACCGGCTATAATACCAGATTTAAATTGCTGCCGGGCGGCAATTTGCTTCTGGCACCGCGAATTTAACCGGGCAATGAAATCTTCCGGATCAGTTGCCGGATTATCTTTCTTGATTACTGTTGCCAGCCGGGACTCGAAATCCATTTAGTTCTCTCCTAGCAAATTTTTCAGTTTTGTGATAGCATGATGATAATTGACTTTGGCAGAACCGGGGGACATATCCAGAATTCCGGCAATATCCCTAAAAGGTAGTTCCTGAGATACGCGCATCATGACCACCAGACGCTGTTTTTTGGGTAAGCCGGCAACCGCCTGCCAAAGTTCTCTTTTTGTCCATTCGGGATTATTGGAAATGGCTGTGTCCGGTTGTTCGATATGTTGGTCAAGCTGAAGTAAGTGCTTCCAGCGGTTACGGCGTAGGTAAGTATTGGCCTGATTGAGGTTGGTTTTGTAAAGATAGGTTTGGAATTCTGCATCAAATCGAAATTTTGACAGACTTTTATATAATTTGAGAAAAACTTCCTGAGCCAGATCATCAGCGGCCATTTCATCTTGCGTAAATCTGCAGAAAAATCCCAGGACCCGGGGCAGATAACGCCTGACCAATTCTTCAAATGCGATTTGATTGCCATTTTGAAATGCTTTAATAAGTTCATGATCGGTTTTCATTCAGTTACGCTCAATTAGACTCTCTTCGGATTAAAAGGTTAAAAACTTTATTTCAAATTTGAAAGCTGGAAATAATCTGACGCTAAAAATCTGGAAATGGGGATTATAGTTGTTAATATAATTAGTGTCTGTCTGTAAAGTTAATATTTTTAGAGTCCCTGGCCCAGTCCTTTAGGGCTGGGAAAATAATATTCAAATAAACAAGCAAGGGCATTTATGCCCTTATCTTTTGAATAATCAACATTATAAACGCCGTGAACGGCGTATTTTGAACCTTGGGCAATCACAAAACCTAGCCCTAAAGGACTGGGCAACAGAATTTTTTCCGAGTTTATAGACAAACACTAATTAGTAGCAGCAAAGTATCCATCACGCACCCAAAGCGCAGTGATAAAGTTTTTAAGTCCTCAGATAAATTTTGTAACCTATGTCTATAACGTAACACTCCTTGTGTCTTGCTAATTATTGATTCCTCGCATTTGTTGACGGGTTTAATT
>JABMQW010000238.1 GCA_013203115.1 Fidelibacterota bacterium | reverse complement strand
CATTTCAATATCAATCTGGGTGAATTCCGGTTGGCGGTCGGCCCGCAGGTCCTCATCGCGAAAGCATTTGACGATTTGGAAGTAGCGATCGAATCCGGCTATCATCAATAATTGTTTGAAAGTCTGGGGTGACTGAGGCAAGGCGTAAAATTTGCCTTTATGTATCCGGCTGGGAACCAGATAATCGCGGGCGCCTTCCGGAGTGGATTTCATCAGTACCGGGGTTTCTATTTCAATGAAATTTTCACCGGTCAAGTGGTTGCGGACAGTCTGATAAGTCTTATGCCGGATCATCAAATATTTCTGCAATTCATCGGTCCGCAATTCTAGGTAGCGGTATTTCAGGCGCAGGTCTTCCAGGGCGCTTTCCCGATCGGTGATGACGAATGGCAACGGCGCCGCTTCATTGAGCATGATCATTTCTGCCACAATCACTTCGATCTCGCCAGTAGGTAAATCGGGATTGACCGCATTTACCGCCCGGGGCTGCACTTTCCCGCGGATACTGATCACATCTTCCATCGACAGTTTTTTCACCTGTTCGAACGAACCGGAATAAGTGTCGGTATTGAAAACCAGTTGTGTTTTGCCGTAGCGGTCACGCAGGTCGACAAAGACAACCTGTCCGTGCAGCCGCACCGTGTTCACCCAGCCGTTCAGACTGACATCAATTTCAATATTGCTTTTTCGCAGCTCGCCACAAGTATGAGTTCGTTTGAACATTATCTTTCCGATCCATAAAATTATCAATTCAAAATACAGGGTCGAATTTATTGGTTATTCACGGATTTTCGTAGAAAACCGTTGAAATGGTTAGGAATTAATTTTAACCATTAAACCCACAGTTAAAACTGTGGGCTGTTTAACTGATATTCAATTGTCAGTTAAAAATCAACCCACAACACATTCACTTTGTTCAGTGCATGCTTCAGTTGTGGGTTATAAAAATGCACATAATGATAACCGTTTAAACGGTTTACCCGAGCCCATAGTTTTTCAAAAATAGATCGACTTCTTCCTGGTAGGTGCGTTTGCGATGGTGCTCAACCTGGTTTTTTATATATTCCTCCACCACCTCCACCTGCGATTCGCTGACGGAAAAAACTCCATAGCCAATCTGCCAGGCAAATTTGGTTTTCATGAAATCCTGACGATTGATCCAATGCGACGATTCGCCTTTCACCACTTTCATGATTTCGGCAATCGATTTATCGGTGGGCATTAGAAACAGAACATGCACATGATCAGGAATTCCATTTATGATTTGAACCTGACAACCATTTTTTTCGAATCGTTCAGTTATCCGCCGATGGATTGGAAAAGAATGATCTTTAACAATAAGTGGTTGCTTGTCTTTCGTTCCGAAGATGGCATGAATCCAGACTTTAGATAATGAATGTGACATTCTACCTCCTTTTATAATTTATTACGGTTCAATTTAAAAACCGTTAAAACGGTTACACAACAATTTTTACTCCAAACTCCTACTGCAATTCTTATAAACCGTTGAAACGGTTAGACCATTTATTTACACCATATTTTCCCACGGTTAAAACCGTGGGCTGTGTAGTAATAAATAACGGTGATAAGAGAATTAACGATTGATACTGTTACTTGGAGATCAACAGATCGCAGGAATAGGTTGTTAGTTGGCAATCTATTATTATAGTCGATACAGCCCGCAATTTCATTGGGCTATTAATGTCTGTATCATATATTGTAGACCAGCATATAGTTTTAACTATGGGTTAATAAACGGGAATAATTTCGAAACCGTTTTAACGGTTTATTTAAATCAGACTTGATGGCGTTTGGCAACCCGCAGGCGGGTCAGGGCACGCTTGATCGACATTTCGGCGCGGGCCAAATCCATATCAGGACCTTTTTCGGCAACCCGCTGCTTAGCCCTTCCAAGGGCTTTCTGCACCCGGTCCAGGTCAATCTCGGCGGCGTGTTCGGCAGTCTCCACCAATATTTTCACCTCGTCGCCGGTCACTTCGGCAAAACCACCACGGGTGGCCAGATAACTGGTTTCCTTTTCCGAAACTACTTTAATCTCGCCCGCAGACAAGGCAAACATAGCATTGGTGTGACGTGCCATCACACCGAATTGCCCGTCACTGCCGGGACAGCGAACGTAGCTCACCTCACCTTTATCGATGACCTTGGTGGGAGTTACAATTTCCAGGTGGAAGGTGCTCATTTACGCTTCCAACTTTTTGGCAGCTTCAACCACTTCATCGATCGTACCGGCATACAGAAACGCCCGTTCCGGTAATGTATCGAATTCACCGTCGATCAAGCGTTCGAATCCATCAATAGTATCTTCCAGTTTGACATAGCGGCCTTCCTTACCGGTGAACGGTTCAGCCACAAAGAATGGTTGGGACAGAAAGCGCTGAATCCGGCGGGCGCGGACCACCACGGTCTTGTCTTCATCGGATAATTCATCCATTCCAAGGATGGCAATGATGTCCTGCAGCTCGTTATATTTCTGCAGAATTTCCTGCACGCGCTGAGCCACATTGTAATGGCGATCGCCAACAACACGGGGATCCAGAATCCGGGAGGTGGAATCCAAAGGATCGACTGCCGGATAAATTCCAAGTTCAGAGATTCGCCGCGACAGAACCGTGGTGGCGTCCAGGTGCGCAAAGGCCGTGGCTGGCGCCGGGTCGGTCAGATCGTCGGCCGGAACGTAGATGGCCTGAACCGAAGTGATCGAACCTTTTTTAGTGGATGTGATACGCTCCTGCAATTCACCCATCTCGGTAGACAGGGTTGGCTGATAACCCACGGCGGAGGGCATGCGACCCAGCAGGGCCGATACTTCCGAACCGGCTTGGGTGAAACGGAAAATATTATCGATGAACAGGAGAACGTCCTTACCCTCTTCATCCCGGAAATACTCAGCCATGGAAAGACCGGACAGGGCTACCCGCAGACGGGCTCCTGGTGGCTCGTTCATCTGTCCGAAAACCAAAGCGGTTTTTTCAATTACGCCCGATTCGGTCATTTCCAGATAAAGGTCGTTACCTTCGCGGGTCCGTTCACCGACCCCAGCAAAAATTGAATAACCACCATGCTCGGTTGCGATATTACGGATCAGTTCCTGGATTAATACGGTTTTTCCGACACCGGCCCCGCCGAACAATCCTGTTTTACCCCCTTTGGTATAGGGTTCCAGCAAGTCGATGACTTTCAGCCCCGTTTCCAGTACTTCCGATTCGACGGTAAATTCTTCCAGTTTGGGGGCGGGCCGGTGAATCGGATAACGCTTTTTAGTCTTG
Source organism: Fidelibacterota bacterium (assembly GCA_013203115.1). Lineage (GTDB taxonomy): Bacteria > Fidelibacterota > Marinisomatia > Marinisomatales > TCS56 > JABMQW01. The sequence goes on along the minus strand of JABMQW010000238.1, from coordinate 5,718 downwards.
ACCGGTTCTTTACCGTCAATCGGATTACCGAGCAAGTCAAACATGCGTCCCAGGGTTTCGGGTCCTACCGGCACGGAGATCGGCGCACCCGTGTCTTTGACGCGTGTTCCGCGGGTCAGACCATCGGTGGTATCCATGGCAACAGTTCTGACTACCGCTTCTCCCAGATGCTGGGAAACTTCCAGAATCAATATCCGGTCTTCCCCCATCCTAACTTCCAGGGCATTATTAATGGCGGGTAGTTGACCGTCTTCGAAAACCACATCGACAACAGCACCCATAATCTGATTGATTTTCCCCATCTGATTCATAAAATTTCCTTATGCCTTTACCAGCGCTTCAGCCCCGCTGACGATTTCCAGTAATTCTTTGGTGATCGCCGCCTGCCGCGCTTTATTGTATTCTAATGTTAAGGTTGAAATCATTTCCGAAGCGTTCTCGGTGGCGGCACCCATGGCATTCATCCGGGCGGCCTGCTCGGCGGCATTGGATTCCAGCAAGGCCTGCCAGACCTGTACATTCAGGTGCCGGGGAACCAGTGAATTAACAATTTCCTGCTGGGAAGGCTCAAACAGGAATTCACCTAACTCAGCGCTATTTTCATCCTCTTCATCGGCCTCGGTCAATACCAGTGGTAAAAACTGCTGAGTCACCACTTCCTGCCGCACCACATTCTTGAATTCATTATAAATCAGGAAAACCTGATCAAGATTATGCTCCAGGTAGAGTCGGGTTATCTGTTCCACTATTCCGGCGGCGTGCTGGAAGGCCAGATCATTCCAAAAATCGACGTATTCCCCGATCACATTATATCCCTGGCGAATAAAATGATTGCGTCCTTTTTTACCGATGCAGATCAAAGATACTTTTTCACGATCATAATCCTGCAACAGACCTGTGGTAATACGGATTATATTGGCATTAAACCCACCGCAAAGACCCCGGTCGGCTGTGACAATGACAAAACCGATCTGTTCCGGCTCCCGAAAATCCAGCAGGTGGTTCAATGAACGATCAATTGCCGGCAGTAAATGCTGGAGCACTTCGTTGATTCGGCGGGCATAGGACCGAGCCTGCTCCATATTAATCTGAGAACGCCGCAGACGGGCGGCCGCCACCATCTTCATGGCATTGGTCACCTTCTGAATATTTTTAATGGCCTTAATGCGTTGCCGGATATCTTTCAGACTCGCCATAAATTATCCGTTAGCTGTGATCCTTAAAACCGGCCAAAAATTCATCCAGAGATTTGCGCATAGCATCCTTAATATTGTCGTCCAATTCTCTCTGCTCGGCAATATCTTTCAGGATCGAACTGCCGGAGGTCTCAAGATAGGACAAGTATTCTTTCGAAAAAGCTTTGGTCTGCGTGATTGTCAAATCGTCCAGATAACCCTCTGTACCGGCAAAAATGATGACCACCTGCTGTTCCACTTGCAGAGGATCAAACTGATGCTGATTGAGGATTTCCACTAGGCGATAACCGCGGTTAAGCTGCTTTTTGGTAGCAGCATCCATATCGGAACCGAATTTGGCAAATGCTTCCAGCTCACGGAATTGAGCCAGGTCTAATTTGAGTGAACCGGCCACTTGTTTCATGGCCTTGATCTGGGCGTTGCCTCCGACCCGGGACACAGAAATACCGACGTTAATGGCCGGACGGACACCGGAGTAGAACAAATTGCCCTCTAAAAATATCTGACCGTCGGTAATCGAAATCACGTTGGTCGGAATATAGGCTGCAACATCACCTTCCTGGGTCTCGATGATCGGCAAAGCCGTCAGCGATCCGCCACCCAGATCGGCGCTCAGTTTGGAAGCCCGTTCCAGCAGACGGCTGTGGAGATTGAAAATATCACCGGGATAGGCTTCACGTCCTGGCGGACGGCGTAACAGCAGAGAAACCTGGCGATAGGCCACGGCGTGTTTGGATAAATCGTCGTAAACGATCAGGGCATGTTGACCGTTATCGCGGAAGTATTCACCCATCGTAGCGCCGGCATAAGGTGCGATGAACTGCATCGGGGCCGGATCGGAGGCGTTAGCCGCCACGACGATGGTGTATTCCATGGCGCCCCGGGCTTCCAGTTCCACCACGACCCGCGCTACGGTGGAAGCTTTTTGTCCGATAGCTACATAAATACAAAAAACCGGGGAATCGGTTTTGTGGGTATTTTTCTGATTAATAATCGTATCGATGGCGATGGCGGTTTTGCCGGTTTGGCGGTCACCAAGGATCAGCTCCCGCTGGCCGCGACCGATAGGAATCATACTGTCGATCGCCTTCAGTCCGGTCTGTAGCGGCTCTCTCACCGGCGAGCGTTGCAGCACCCCCAGAGCTTTGCGCTCGATGCGGTGGGTCTGCTTAAACTCGATGGCACCTTTACCATCAATGGCCTGTCCCAAAGGATTGACAACCCGGCCCAGCATTCCGGGACCTACCCCGCATTCGACTACGGTGCCGGTTCGCTTGGCAAGATCGCCTTCCTTCACCAGGTGGCTTTCGCCAAACAGGATCAAAACAACATTGTCCTCTTCCAGATTGAGGGCCATGCCAAAGACACCGTTGGGTAGCTCTACCAGTTCGCTGGACATAACATTTTCCAGGCCACTGCAGCGGGCAATACCATCACCAACTTCGATTACTTCGCCGACTTCCGATACATCAACGGAGACATCAAATTTTTCGATTTGCTCACGTAATAAAGATCTGATTTCTTCAGTTCTGATTTCCATAATTCTCTAACAGGTTATGATTGCAACATATTCTGCCGCAACCGTTCCAAGCGGTGTTGTAGGGAGCCATCCACAAACAGATTCCCGATCCGTAGTTTCAAACCACCAAGTAAAGACTGATCTACGACAACCGTAAAATCTACCGTTTTTTTCAACCGGGCAACCAAGGTCTGTTCAATTGCTTCTATCAGCCCGGCATCAAGCCGGCTGGCTACATAGGCTGTTACCGTTGCCAGATCGAGTTCCGAACGCTGGATTGTCTGGTAGGCACGCAGAGTAGGAATAAATAGTTTCCATTCCTTCCGTTCCGCTAATAGAGCGAAAAATTCCGCCGCAATAATATGACAGCGGTCCTGCAACACCTGACAAAGGATCGATACCTTATCGACCGGTGCAATCTTGGTCGTCTGGAAAAAGACTTTGAAAACAGCGTCCTTTTTCAGCAGAAAGGCTACCATTATTAGTGAATCCCGGACCGTCAGAATACTGTCGGTCTGCCGGGCCACATTGAACAATGCCTGGGCGTAATGCCGGGCTTTTTTATCAGGCCTCATTGCGTTTCGAAATAGTGTTGATAGTTTCGTCGATTAAGGCCTGATTATCGTCCTTGGTCAGATTTTTCCGGATCAATTTACGCGCCACTTCCAGAGACAGGTCAACCACCTCCCGCTTGATTTCGGTAATGGCTTTTTCGGTCTCGGCCTGAATCTGTTTTTCGGCATTTTTAATCAAAATATCAGATTGCTGCCGGGCGGCTGTGAGGGTATCAGCCTTGATTTGCTCGCCAGCCGATTTTCCTTCCGCCACGATATTCCTGGCTTCCACTCGTGCCTGAGCAATCAGCGCTTCCGATTTATGCTGTAATTCTTCCAGTTCCTGACGGGCTTTTTCCGCATCGTTTAAAGCTTGACGAATGGTATCTTCCCGTTTCCGGAGCATCCCTAAGAGCGGCTTCCAGGCGAATTTAGTTAGTAGAAATAACAGGACCAGAAAAGTGATAATAGTCCAGATAAACAGACCCGGATCGGGTTGAACAAGAGGATTATTCATTGCTTGTATTTCAATTGATCGGACATTAGATCAATTGGTGAAAAGGCGATTAAAATTAATCGGCCGGACCACCAGAAAAGATTGATCTAAGACCGGATTATTTCATTAAAACGATTAACAGCACGAATACTTCCGCCAGAATCGCAACCCCTTCCAACAGGAAGAGTGGCAAGTTGATAGCGCCGGTGATCTGAGCGGCAGCTTCGGGCTGGCGAGCGATACTTTCGGCGGCGGCGGCGGCAAATTTGCCGATACCGAGGGCCGCTCCAATTACGATGAAACCCAAACCGATAGCGGCGCCGAAGTAATGCAGATTCAGATTGCCATCCGCGGCCAGAACCGGGGCGATTGCCGGCATCACGAACAGGACTAACCAGGTCACGATAGAGTATTTTCTTGTACGTGTCATTTGTAAAACCTCCGATTAATGATGTACATTGATTGCCATGCCGATGAATACAGCTGTCAGCATGGTGAAAACATAAGCTTGAACTAGAACAACGATTATCTCCAAAGCCGAGATACCAACCGCCAGGGGAACGGAGACCAGTAAACCGGCACCGATCCCGGCTAAAGCGGTATTAAACAGAGCCGTAAAAATAAATACGAATGACAGAATAGCCAGGATGGCAATATGCCCGCCGGTCATATTAGCGGCCAGTCGCATCGTGAGAGCGAAGGGCTTGACCAGCATCCCGATGATCTCGATTGGGATCAGGATAATATAAACCGGCCAGGCCAGGCCGGGGGGTACCAGATTTTTCCAGTGAGTAAAGAATCCGTGGGCTTTGCTACCGGCAATAATGATACTGGTGAAAGTGATTATAGCGAGGGCAGCGGTGACATTATAATTAGCGGTTGCGGTGACACCGCCATGTAATAATTTATTGATAAAATTGTGACTGTCGGTTGCATCCACCTGGAAAATAAATCTGTTAATGACACCCAGCAAATCGAAAATCGGAATCAGTCCGATGATATTCGCCATCAGAATGAAACAAAAGAAGGTCAGGATCAGCGGCGCCCAGGTATTGGTGAATTTTTCACCAACATTGGGCCGGATAATCGAATCACGAATATATTGAACAACCGCTTCCAGGGCGTTCATGAATCCCGTGGGAACGGGATGTTCCTGTTTGACATATTTCCGAACCGCCCAGGTAATGACGGTGAACACAAGAGCCGCCACCAGCCAAAGCATAAATACATGCTTAGTGACCGAAAAATTGATTCCAAAGATAGTCGGCAGTTCAAGGATCGGATGATCGATTGAACTGTTGGAAACGTGATGCAGGATAGTTTCACCAGCATCAAATTCGCTGGTACCGCCGCCGTGTTCCGTTGCGCTCATTAATTCAAAATACTCTTATTGCATCTTTTTAGGCTTAAAAATAGACTGGAAGTATAAGGCTTCAATAATATGTAGAACAATAAAATAGACCGTGAAACTGATGACGAAAGGAACCGTTTCTATTGACCCGAAAAGAATCAATAAACTAATATATACACCGTAAAATAACATTTTCCCAAAGAATGATGTAATCATCAATTTGGTAAGGTCCTGAGGCTTTTGGCGAAATATATGTTGAGCCAGTAAAATTGTTACGATACCGACCAGCCAGGGTCCCAACATTCCCCAGAAAATTTCAACGGCCACCGGTTGGGGAATTAAGCCTGATAGTAGCCCCCATGATCCCAGACAAAATAAACTCAAATAAATAATAAATTTCATCTGATGAAAAAACTGTTTTCCTGGTTTTGAGCCATGGTCGTAAACCGCTCTTTTAACCATTGTTTGAAAATTGTCCTGGTAAGGGGAAATAATAAGGCTAAACCAAGAATGTCAGTCAGTAGCACAATGCCACCCACCAGCACCAATAAACCATCCATTAGTTTATCAGTCGGCATGTGACCCATCTGCAAATCCTGTTG
>JABMQW010000237.1 GCA_013203115.1 Fidelibacterota bacterium | reverse complement strand
ATTAGCTCCTGACGAAGTTGTAATTGCCCTGTCATTATTCAATGCACCACCAATTGATACAGCTTCTATTCGGATTGAAATTGATGGAATCGATTATACTGCGCAGGCAGAATTATCTTCAGAAATAATTAGTCTGTATCCCGATGAAATAGAACCCGGTTTACATACGATACGAGCCTACATGTCCACCATTTATGGTATGCAGATTAAGCCTGTTGTGTGGTCATTTGCTACCAGCACGGGCTATATTAATGTTGATGAGCAATTGGCTTATTCCGGTGAAATTATTAGCCGCTTATCCAGCGATAGGATCGAATCTCAGGTATTGAACGTAGCTGAAATAACCGCCAAATCAGAAGTTGGTTTAAGCTGGGTAAAAGCTAAAACAAACTTTCGCTTGACCAATAGAGAATCTCCTTACCTGCAACCGATGAACCGCTATAATACAGAAATAAATATTGGTGATTATTTAACGGTTAATGCCGGAGATTTCTTTCCATCTCATTCTTCATTTGTATTGGACGGCAAGCGCGTTCGTGGCATTGGTGTGGATTTGCATTTACGTTGGTTTCGCTTTCAGTATGCTAATGGTACTATCAATAGAGCAGTGCAGCATCAGGATCAAGTCAATGAGGGATATTATTTGAAAGAGGTAAGACGGGACTCTCTGGGAAACCGTATATATGTGCTTGATAGAACCGGATATACTTTCACAAGAAAAATGAGTGCCTATCGCCTGTCGGTCGATTTTTTATCGCGCTACCATATTGGTTTGTCAATACTTAAATCTAAAGACATAATTAATAGTGTTGATAAACTTATTTCTGGTGGGACCTTCAGTATCGATAGTACCAATAGTGGTGCTGTGGCCGCCGTACCCTATCAAACATACACTTATAAGGGCTTCAGCTCCGCATTGGCTGCGGCTGGAGCCCAAATGGAATTTTCCGATCTGAACTGGGGTGGCAACTCTCCCGAAGAAAATATATTGGCCGGGTTTGAGTATTCCAGTGTCCACGATGAACAGCGTTTACGAATTGATGCAAATTGGTATATTAGTATGCAAAATCGTAATATCTGGGAAGGAACCATGAGCAGGACCGAAATGGATACAGCTTTGGATGATAGTCTTGATGGATTGATCGGTGTTCAATATGATGAATATGGATTAGCCACCTCATCCTCTTTAATGATTGATACCACAAAAATTCCCGATCCAACGAAGTACAGTGACTTTTTTACAATCAACATTAACATGGTTCCCCTATTGCCTTTTGATTATCTGGCTTATCAGGAACATCCGCTGTCCAGCATCATAAATATGCCTTCTACAGCCTATAATTTCAGAGTCAGAGGTTATTATTTCAATAATAATCTAAGTGCTGAATACCGGCAGATTGGCCCTGAATACCATTCTTTTGGTAATCCCTATATGATGAATAACACCCGTGAAATAATACTATCAGACAGAGTACTTTTAATGGATAACAAACTACTCTTCAATGGAAGTTATAAATATCAGAGTAATAAAATACTGAAAACCGCCGTGGATCCTTATCGTACAAGTACGCTCTTAGCTAATATTACCTTGGCACCCGGACCGGAAGTACCTTCATTTACGATGAATTTTCAATCGATTACCAAAAACAATACGGCCGACGGACTGAATTCACTCGTGACCGATGGACTGGATCAGCGTGAGAATACACTGACCAGAAATTCATTGATGTCAATTAATTTCCCATTTAATATGGGGATGATGAAGAACAATCTGGTTATAAATCGCTATCAGGTGAATAATTTTGATCTGGTGGAGGATCGGGCGGACGACGATTCAACATTCAATGCTACTGATTCAAGGTCTATCGCTCTTAACCTTACCTCCCACTTTACAGATATCCCGCTGAAAACCACTTTGAGTTTTAACCAAACAAATCTGATTACTGCTTATGCCGATTTTACCTGGACCGTAATCGGTATACAAGGTAGTTACTCCATCTTGGATGAACGTGCGCGTATTTCGGGGATCTTCAATTATCTGAACAGTTCCGGATCAACATTAATTAAAGTTTTTAACACTCAGGTAGGTGGAGAATACAATATAAAAAAGAATCTTGTTCTAAATGGGATGTTGCACATTCAATTTTCGCATACCCCCGAATGGAAGGATGATGGTCTTGATAATGATGGGAATGGGAAATCGGATGAATTTTTAGAAACCTTAAAACTGAACTCCTCAACTTTCAATTTGACGATAAACTACCGGTTCTAACTATGATTGACAAATTAAGAAAAATATTTGACCAGAGTATCGCCGGCATTTTAATTACCGCCGGAACTATCGTTGTAGTCGCTTTTCTCCACTGGCTGGGTGTGTTTGACACCATGGAATTAAAATTGTATGACTATCGTTTCCATACCGTCCGGGGGCCATTAACGGGTTGGGCAGCGCGGGATTCTTCCTATATAAAAATGGGAACTGATGTTGTACTGGTCGAAGTCGATGATGAAGCTTGGCGCTTGATGCCTGAACAATGGCCCTATCCCCGGGGTACGATCTGGGCGAACGTAGTTCGTAATCTTTCCCAGGCCGGGGCTAAGGTTATCGCTTTTGATATCCAGTTTGATGCTCCGGAAGCCAAATCCGATTATATCGAGGATTTTATCCAACATCAGCAAGCACTGGGTTTCGAAGTTGAAATGCCACCCCATGGGGATGATATGTTTGGTGAAGCCATTACCGAAGCTATGGCCCATGGAACCGAGATTGTAATCAATGTAAAAATGGTTACGGAACCATCTAGATATCCACCACAATATATTTCTATGCCGGTTGAGGCCTTGATGCGGAGTAATCCCGAAACCGGATTAATCAATGATTTTCTGGATGAGGATGGTTTTGCCCGTCGTTATTCTCTGGCCGGTTATATGAATCATGAACCCAACCGGGCCTATCTCACGCTGGGACTGAAGTGCGTCAAGGCATTTACCGGAATTGCTGATACGGTACTCCCGGTGCATGATTTCAAAAAGAATATCTGGCAGTATGGCCCCTTTGCTATTAAAGTATTGAGTCGCAGTAATACATTTCTGACCAATTATTATGGACCGGCATCGGGTTATAAATTGAGTAATCGCAATGTTCCCAAATGGGGAACATTCTCCCATTATTCACTGGCATATATCATTGATACGGAAGAGATTACATTGCGCGATCCGATGGAGGATATTGACTGGATGGATCAATTTCTGCCCGGCAAAACGCCGGAATGGATTGAAGCAATTGAAGATCCGGTGGAACGCCAGGAAATGATGGAAGTTATGGGTATCGGCGATGATTTTGATCTTACTCAGTCACCGTTTTATGGGAAAATAGTATTGATTGGTGTATCAGTCGAAACCATCCATGATGTAAAATCTACACCATTTTATAACTATCTCGGTGTACCACAATTAATGCCGGGAGTTGAGACCCATGCTGATGCCATTCAGACGATTCTACATGGTAATTATTTAAATGTTCTGGGCGATCGTCTTGTCGACCTGCTTGGTTTTGGTTATCCAATGGGTCACATCTGGTTACTCGCGGTCATATGTTTGATAACCTTTATTACAATTGCATTCGTTAACCCGGTGATTGCAGGTATATTGATATTAATCGAAGCAGTAACTTATTTTGGTCTGGCCTGCGGTTTCTTTGTCAATGACTTGTGGTGGTTTGTTAAAATGGTGTTCACAATGATTTTACCGGATTCATTTATTCAAAATCACCTTGAATTATTTACTACCGCCTTACCGGGAATTGGGGAAAGTCTGATAATACCAATTGTCATGCCAATTGCTGGGATTGCCTTGACTTATACCAGTAATGTGATTTACAAATTCCTTAATGAACAAAAAGATAAAAAATTCCTGAAAAATACTTTTGGGACTTATATTTCCCCTGAATTGATCGATCAGATGTACGAAAACAAGCGGGAACCAAAACTGGGTGGCGATGCTGGATATCACACCGCCTTTTTCTCTGATATTCAAAGCTTTTCTTCGTTTTCCGAAGTGTTGGAACCGACTAAGATGGTCAGTTTGATGAATGAATATCTGACAGAAATGACCACGGTTTTACTCAACCGCCAGGGTACCCTTGATAAATATATTGGTGATTCAATTGTTGCTTTCTATGGTTCACCTATGCCGGTTGAAGATCATGAATACCAGGCTTGCATGACCGCGCTCGAGATGGAGAAGGAACTAATTGTATTACGTGCCAAGTGGAAGTCGGAAGAGGGCTGGCCGGAAATTGTGCACAATATGCAGCACCGCATTGGGTTGGGATCAGGCAAAATTGTAACCGGTAATATGGGCTCGACCATGCGGATGAATTATACCATGATGGGCGATACGGTTAATATAGCCTCCCGCTTGGAATCTTCCGCCAAGCAGTACGGCGTTTATATCCAGGTCTTGGATACGACTTATGCGGCGGTTAAGGATAAATTCGAATGGCGCTTCCTTGACTATGTGCGGGTTAAAGGTAAAAATGTGCCGGTAAAAGTGTATGAATTATTGTCTGAAAAAGATAAGCTGGATCGGAATCTGGCGGCAGCAGTTGCAGCCTTCCATGAGGCGCAGGCCTTGTATCTTGATCAGGATTGGAACAAAGCAATCAAGGCTTTCAAAGCAGCCGAAGCTCTGGAGATCATGTTCCCCGGTCGAAATACCAATCCATCCACGATCTACATTCCCCGTTGCGAACAAATGAAGAAGAATCCCCCTGGTAAAGATTGGGATGGAACCTGGACTTTGACAGCAAAATAGTGTACACTGATCATGAGAAGAAGAGTCATAAGTGACTGTGATTTCCGTCACCACTGAAAAGTGTCATCGTGATTAGGTTTAGAACAATTAGGATGAATATGTCGAGTCGCAATAAAAAATTCTGGTTATTCCTGTTTTGTGTCTTTATGAGCAGTTTATTAATCGATTCCTGTGGTGATATTATGGGAGAAATCAATAATCTATTCGATCCGCGCAGTCCGGATTATCTCCCTCCTCAGACTGTGATAGTTACTGGGCCGGCGGAAGGAATCACCTTGGATACTGCTGATGTAACCTTTATCTGGCGGCATGCCAACAGCGCTTATTGGCCGGATACCACTGATACGGGCAATGTATATGATTATGCTGGCCGGATATTTTATTCTTACCGCGTAGATAATGCCTGGTCAGACTGGATATCCGGGGAGATGGTACGTGGATCTGATATGCCAAATCATACATACGAGGAAAATACCGGAAAACATATCATACAACTCCGTGGTTTGGAGGATGGGCCACACCGGTTTGAGGTTCGTTCCAAATATCCTTCCGATATGGAAGAATCCTTCTGGCCGATTCGCAATTATTCGATCAATGCGATCGAGGGGACGGCGATGATTGTTTCCCCTGGCTATGTTTATCCGGATTCCGGTTCAACGTTTGTCATTGAAATCAAGATAATTGATGTAACCGACCTGCTGGGCGCTCATCTGGTTTTGAATTATGATGCAGCAATACTAAGCGTAGTTGGTTACAATATCAAGACCGAGGAGAATGATCTGTTGACCCTTAGTAACGGTGATTCGCTTGAATTCGTTGAGAATGATGCGGAGGCCGGCCGGTTTGATGCCAGTGTTGTTATCATTGGTGGCACTGTGACCGGTATCAGTGGCTCAGGAATTCTGGCGCGGATAAGATTTCAGCATATTGGCCGAACCGGGTTATCGGATTTAGAAATTGCCCCGGAAAGTTCACTCCGTAATGTATATAATGAGGAACTGCTGGAGATCAGGCGCGGCGGTCATGTTGTGGTGTGGTAGGATGAGAGCAGATTATCTAAAATTATCGGGTTATTCCGGAATAACCCGTTTTCAAAAAGAAATTATTCTTAGGATTAGTCATGGGAAAAATACTTAGGTTTTCAATCATAATCTTAAGCTGTGGATTGGTGTATAGTCAGACAGCCAGTATCTCTAATGTAACTGCAGTTCAGCGAACCGATGGATCCAAGATTGTGGATGTTTATTACGACTTGGCGATGGATACTCTGTTCACCTATTTCCAGGTGGAGCTTGAGGTAAGTTTTGATAATGGCAGTACCTACCAAAATTCCGAATATATCTCCGGAGATGCTGGTAATGGTGTTTTGGCCGGAAGCGGTAATCATCTGGAATGGAATCTGGGAGCTGAACATGGTGGAATGTATAGTGAAGAGACAAAGGTAAAGGTGATTGCGACTGGTAAATTTATCGAGGTACCTTTTGAATTCGTAGTCGTTCCAGCAGGTAATTTCACCTATGGCTATGACGATGAGATTCGCAATATTTCCTATGATTTTGAAGTCATGAAGTATGAAGTTACCAACGCCGAATTTGCCGCCTTTTTAATAGAAGCCTATAATACTGGTGATATTTCGACTAATGGAAATGAAGTCCGTGGTTTTTATAACGGTGATAACTATTATGGTCCTGGTGATTATCGTTTTTTGGCTATGTGGGATAGCCGGATAAGCTGGAATGGAACAACTTTTATTGTTGAAGAAGGCTATGGAATTCACCCCGTGACCGGTGTTACCTGGTTTGGGGCCTGGAAATTTTCTGTTTTCTACCTCCTGCGCCTTCCTGATGAAGAAGAATGGGAGAAAACAGCCCGTGGGGATACGGGGTGGAATTATCCCTGGGGAGACAATATCGACGGAAGTAACGCTAATTATCATAATAGTGGTGATCCGTTCGACAATGGTACCACCCCTGTTGGATTTTACGATGACAGATTAGTTGACGGTTTCCAAACAACTGACAGCCCTTCCCCTTTTGACGTCTATGATATGGCCGGAAATGTCTGCGAATGGACTGCCAGTCAGCCAGTAGACTATCCTCAGGATCGAATTGTACGTGGAGGTCAATGGGAATGGGGTACCGTTGAATGTAATTCATCATGGTACACACAGTGGGGTCCTCATAATAACAATCGGGGCGGTGGTTTCCGTTGTGTCCGAACAATCAGCACTACCCGTGCTAACCATTTGTTGAATCAGCAGAATAAATCCCGGTGATGATTGCCTGAACGCCATGCGGCAGTTTGTTACAGCCCTGATTCTCTGTTATCCTCTGCTTCTGTGGAGTCAATCCGATACAACCGTAACCGTGTTTGGTGAATCAGGGATATTCCCTACCGATGCAAATAATCCGACCGTTGACTGGTTAACACCAGATGGGGGTGAGGTGTTGGAAACCGATGAAGCATTCAATGGCACCTGGGATGCTTCGGATGAGAATATTGGTGCGACACCAATTTCCATATCATTCAGCCTTACTATTGGGGATACTTTCTATGTTGTAGTTCTAAATGAACCTGATAATTCATTTGTATCCCTGACAGCTCCATCAACACCCACCGATTATTTAAGAATTAAAATTACTGCTCGCGACTTGTTCGGAAATGAAAGTCATGATTATTCTCAAGGTTATATTGCCGTTGGGACCGGTGAAATTGGGGATACCACCACCACGATTTCAGATCAGTCAATTGCGTTTATAGTAGATAGTCAGAACCCAGTAATTGAGTTGGTTGCCCCCGTTGGGGGAGAAGAATTCCTATCTGGACAACAGATAACAGGAAGCTGGAATGCCAGTGACCTAAGTTTTGGAGCCACCCCCATTTCAATTGGACTGACAGCCTTCATCGGTGATACGATAAGGGCAATGTTGGATGGTATTTCAAATTCCGGCGGCGCTAACTTCAATCTGCCGACTATTGATACCAGATTCGCACGAGTCCACATTTATGCCAAGGATGATTTTGGCAACCTGTCCATGGATGCCAGTGCTGGATATATCACTATTGGTAGCCCGCCCGGAGCAGGTTTGGATTCATCGGCTGTGTTCAGTGGTCAATCACCAGCCATCATTATCGATGCCAATAATCCATTCGTTGATCTGTTTACTCCTAACGGCGGGGAGACCTATCTGGAAGAAACCAATTTTAATGTTTCCTGGGCTGTTACGGATGAACTTCTTGATACCAATTCAATCGCAATTTTCATGTCAACCGCGATTGGTGGATTCTTTGATCTGCAAATTGATTCGCTGGCTGATGATGGCCAGGAAGTAATCACCGCGCCATTGGGTCCGGTAGAATATGGCCAGATTCGCCTTACCGCTAAGGATGATTTTGGCAATGTTGGTCAAGATCAAAGTATTGGATATTTCAGTGTTTTCGAATCAGGCACCGGTGCTATCCAGGGTAATTTACATGTTGACCGAGCAATCAGTGGAATATTGTATCTTGCTTTATGGTTTCCCGGTCATGATCCCGAAATCCATGGTCCCGATCGCGAGCAGCCACCGTTTCCGGTCAATTTTATTGCTGGTGATACTTCATTGTATTCATTCGCAAACCTGTTGCCGGGAAGCGGTTATGCGGTTCGCGCTTTCATCGATCAGGTCGACTCGGATAATTCTGGTATTGATTCTTGTGATTACGGCTATGATTTATCCGGATATTCTTCATTTATTACAGTAACCTCAGATTTAGTAAGCGTTAATACTGATATTGATCTGGTTGAATGTGAAAACTTTAATAATGGCGATTTTTCAATGAATTTCGATGGAATCGATGATTACCTGGAAATTCCCGATGCCTCCGCCCTGAATCCAGACACAGCCCTCACAATCTGTACCTGGATTTTTCCACAGGCTTGGAATGAGAATGGGCATGTAATCAGTAAAGGGATAGCTAATAATCAGTATTCTTTAAAAGCCGATACGAATCAGTTTGTATTTGAAATCAATGGTAGTTCCGGTTCGATCCAAATGAGCCTGCCACCCTTTGGTGTCTGGACCTTTATCAGTGCTGTTTTCAAGAATAATAGACTGGACCTGTACGGTAATGGAATTTTACAATCTTCTACTGATGTTACTGGTCCACTGAATACCAGTCCCGATCCATTGATTATTGGTCGAAGATCCCCCGGTTCACCGGAGACTGATTCATTCAATGGATTAATAGATTATATCAGCATATGGAACCGCGGACTTACCAGTGCTGAAATTATTTCGGTTATGGAAAATGGAGTTGATTCGGTTACTGCAAATAATTTAAGCGGTTATTGGAATTTTGTCGAGGGTGTCGTCAATACGGTTCATGATGAAAGTTTCGCCAGTAATCATGGTACAATTCACGGTGCTCTGTGGGATACTACTATCCATTTTATTGGACCCGATCTACCACCACAAAATCCGCAGAATATCACCGTTGTTTCTGGTGATCATAGTGCCCATTTATACTGGTTAACCAATCCGGAATATGATATTTCTCATTATTCTGTATTCCGTGATATAACGCCGGACAGTCCCCAATTCATTTCACAGGTAAACCACCCAATTTCCGGTTTCAGTGATTCCGGACTGGAAAACGGCCGAACATATTACTATTGGTTAACAGCAGTTGATCTAACGGGAAATGTTAGCGATACGGTTGGTGCTGTCAGTGTTGAACCTAATGGAGCACCGATTTGGACTGGTCTGCCTGACACCAGTTTTTATGAAGATGATTCGTTGGAAATGATTATTGCCCCCTATGTTTTTGATGATAGCGATCCTGATTCCACCTTAAATATTTTAGTTACAAGCGGCGGTAATATTTATAGTAACTATGATCCACTTAATTATCGTTTAGTATTATGGGCTGAACCGAATGCCAGTGGATTTGATGAACTAATTTATTTAAACGCTACTGATCCTTATGGCCTGTCCGCGCAGGATTCATTCAATGTTAGTGTCACTCCGGTAAATGACCCCCCGGTCATTACATCTCCGCTTACTGCTTCGGCCGTTGAAGATGAGTATTTTGTTTATCAGGCCGATGGTTTTGATCTGGAAGGGACTGATTTGACCTGGGTATTTCAGGGTTTACCGTCCTGGCTGAATGCCACTGCCGACAGCGTATACGGCACGCCACTGGAAGGTGATCCCAATACTTCGTTTGGGGTGATTGCCAGTGATGGCAGTCTGCAAGATACGGCCTACGTATACATTATGGTTGAACCGGTTAATGATCGACCGGTGATAATATCACCTCCCGCGGCAGTAGCGGTGGAAGATCAATTATTTTATTACCTTTGTCAGGCTAATGATCCGGAAGATTCCACAATTACCTGGATTTATCCTGACCTGCCGGCTTGGTTGACTGCCAGTGCTGACAGTATCTACGGTGTGGCAGAAAATGCAGATACAAGTACTACCTTTCGTATTATTGCCAATGATGGCGAACTATTTGACACTATGCTGGTTGTCCTGACCATCCAGTATGTAAATGATCCCCCGGTTATTACATCACCTTCAGCAACCAGCGCCGTGGAAGGTTACCGTTTCATTTACCAGGCCACCGGTTCTGATCCTGATGATACTGTTTTTGATTGGACTTTCACTGATCTGCCTTCATGGTTAGCTTCAGATGCCGACAGCCTGTTCGGAACTCCATACGAAAATGCACCGGATACTTCCTTTTCGATCCATTTATCGGATGGCGAACTGGTTGATACACTCGTTGTTGCAATCACCATCATCCATATTAATAATCACCCTATAATTACATCACCGACAGTGGCCGCAGCCCGTGAAGATGAATATTTTATTTACCGTGCTGATGGAAATGATCCGGAAGGGTTGGCTTTATCCTGGGATTTCGATTTACTACCGAATTGGCTCTCTGCTGATAGTGATACCGTTTTTGGTTTTCCGAGGGAAGGTGACCCGGACACACATTTTAGGGTAATCGTGAGTGATGGTAGCTTAAATGATTCCATCATTGTTCAGGTTACGGTGCAACCGGTCAATGATCAACCAGTAATTGTTTCCTCGAATAACGCCCTGGCAGTGGAAGATCTGTATTTTAGTTACCAATGTCAAGCAACCGATCCGGAAGACTCACCCCTTGTATGGACTTACTTCGATTTGCCACACTGGCTGACCGCTAATGCCGATAGTGTATTCGGTACGCCTTCCAATTTTGATATTGATACCTCATTTTCCATAATAGCTAGTGATGGCGAATTGAGTGATACATTGTTGGTAACGCTGACAATTCAATATGTAAATGATCCGCCGGTTTTAGAATTAATCCTGGATCAAAATGAAAAGCATGGTCAATTTGAATTTTTCCTGTCCGTTTATGATGAGGAACAGGCGGAAATTACACTTACCTTTACTTATTCATTAGATAATACATCCTGGTCGATTCCTGATATTTCCGCATTGGATAATCAATTCTATCGGTGGAATACGAGCACTGATTTACCAGGCCAATACCAACCTCAAGTCTGGTTGAAAATAGAAGGTTCTGACGTTGCCAATACCACCGTTGAAATTTCACCTTCATTTGCAATAGACAATCATGTTGGTTCCCTCCAACTAAGTTTAATTACTGCCGGATTTGAATTTTCTGATCAAGTTGATATACCCTTTCAAATCAATGATTCCACCGCTGACATTTATGATTTACAAGCCTCATTTTCAATCGATGGCGGAGTATCCTGGCAGACCGCCACAGTTTCTGGTACTATCTCAGCAATTAGGCCAACGGATTATAGCAGTTCTTTAGTCTGGGAATCGCGATCTGATTTACCTGATAATTATATCGAAGCGCAAATAGCTGTTTTACCAACCGATGGCTGGCAGGTTGGCAGGGGTGACACTTTATTGCTGTTAATAGATAACCAGGCTCTATCACTTTTAACGGATTATACCCCCGGTTTATCTGAAGAAATTGACTGGTACAGTCCTTTTCAGTTAGAATTCAGCCTGTCGATGGATTCGCAGACCTTTGCCGATGGTATCCAAGTTACTGGCGACCACCAGGGCTTTATCCCCGTTTCTTTTACCTACAACTCCACCGTCAATGCTGTGACGGTAATTCCGGATAATTGGTACTACGCCACCGATTCGGTCCGGATTACCATGAATTCCAATCTGAAGGATATTACCGGCGATCCGTTCGATGCCAATGGTAACGGTCTGGCCGATGGACTGGGTGATGTAATCTCTATCCCCTTTGGGGTTGGTCTACTGGCCGACTATAATGATTCCGGGTTAGTTGAATTTGAGGACCTGGTAATATTCTGTACTAATTGGGATTCAGTACAAGTTCTTAATGAAATCGGTGCTAATTGGGATTCAGCAATGTTTTTGAATGAAATTGGTCCTGCTGTCGGTATTCCACCACTAATGCAGATACAGCCGGATTCTAGTTTTGATTTCGAAGATCTGATGGTCTTTGTCCAGATGTGGAACTGGTCGGCTGGATTTGAAAATGACCGCGCTTTATTGGCGAAATCTTCAACCGGTAATGCTGACCTGATGGATGTAATCGTATCCTATCCCAAACGGACCTCACCCTCTTCTCCTGAATTTATTACACTAACTATAACATTGGATTCTACAGTCGTTATGGGTGCCCTGGAAACCATTATAAACTATGATCCGGCGGCAGTCGTATTCGATGAAGTTAATTTTCATCTGGGAAAAAACTGGATCAAGTTGACCTATACAGGACAGGATGCTACTATAATTATCAATGCCGCCGATCTGCAAAGAAACCCCGATGACCCGACTTTGAAACCATTTAATCTGCGTTTCCATAAAAAAACGGACCAACAAACCAGCATCGATTTGCAAGCAGATATTCGTAATCGCGATGGTAATGTTATTAGCGTTTTAAAACGGAACTATCAATTTGCTACAACACCACCATTACCAACGAATTATGCCTTACACCAAAATTATCCGAATCCCTTTAATCCGCTAACTAACATCAAGTATGAACTACCGAATGATAGTCAGGTAAAAATGACTATTTATAATTTATTGGGGCAGGAAGTACGTGTATTATTAGATTCATGGCAACCGGCCGGATATCACTTAGTTCAATGGAATGGATTGAATAATTCGAACCATGCAGTGAGTGGTGGAGTATATCTGTTACGGATTGAGACGAAATCATTTAATGCTGTTCGGAAATTGATTTTACTCAAATAACCGAAATCATTTCCTGCTATTTTTGTTTACAACTGGTAAATTCCGCCAGTTTGAACACTTATTTTGCATTTCCGAGTTGGTAGTGGCAGAAGTAGTTTCTCACCCCAAAAATATGAATAATTCTCGTGGTAATATACTTTGGGTCGATGATGAGATCGACCATCTGAAACCTCATATCCTTTTTCTTGAGGAAAAGGGCTATCAGATTACACCGGCCACCAACGGCAGTGATGCATTGGAACTGGTCCGAAAATTCTCTTACCATTTGGTTTTACTGGATCATTTTATGCCCGGTATGGATGGTATGGCAACCCTGCGTGAATTGAACACCATTCGTCCGAATCTGCCGGTGATCATGATCACTAAAAGTGAAGAGGAATGGTTGATGGACGAAGCCATTTCCGAAAAAATTGCTCATTTTCTGATCAAACCAGTCAATCCCACTCAGATTTTTATGGCCTGTAAACAGATACTGGAAAAAACCAGAATTAGTGAGGATAAAGTAACCAGTGATTATCTGAAAGAATTTCAGGATATTGAAAACCGTCTGCAAACTGATTTACAGATCAATGATTGGTGGGAATTGTACAACCGGCTGGTCAAATGGCAGTTGAATTTTGATGAGCATAAAGACACGGGCCTGGGAAATATTTTGACTGAGCAGGTGCAAACCTGTAACCGTGAGTTTGTTCATTTCATCCAGTATAATTACACTAACTGGCTGAAAGGTGAAAACAAGCCATCAATGTCCGTAGATGTCATCCCCCGCTGGGTTGCGCCCCGTCTTTCCACCGGTGAAAAAATCTGCTTCGTTCTTATTGATGGTATGCGTCTTGATCAGTGGATGACAATTTTACCGGAGATTGGTCGGTACTTCGATTATGAAATTGACTATCATTTATCCTTATTGCCATCGGCTACGCCATTTAGTCGTAATGCTATTTTCAGTGGTTTATATCCGGACCATATTCTGGCCAAATATCCTCAGCAACTGGAAAAAATGAAGCAGGCTGGCTCCAGTCTTAATTTATTTGAAGAGCTTTTTTTAAAGGATCAGTTGCGGCGCTTGAAATTAGAGAATGCAAAAATATTGTATCACAAAATTCATACAATCGATGAAGGTCAGAAATTTAATAATCACGTAGCGGAATATCTTCAGGTTGATTGTCTCGCGGTAGTTGTAAACTTTGTGGATATGCTGGCGCATAAAAGGTCTGAATCCGATGTGTTACAGGAGATGATGCCTGATGAATCCGGCTATCGGTTTGCCGTGAAAACCTGGTTTGAAAATTCCTGGCTGTTTCAATCATTAAAGGTACTGAGTAATAGCGAATTTACGGTGGTCCTGACCAGTGATCACGGTACGGTTCGTGTTCAGCGGGGAGCAATTGTTGGGGCGGACCGTGAAACATCATCCGGGATACGCTATAAATACGGCTATAATTTGAACTGCACAGATAAAAATGCGTTGGTAATAAAACAGCCCCATGATTATCGCTTACCGGAATTAGGTCATCAGACCAATTACTTGATTGCTAAGGATGATATTTACTTTCTTTATCCTACCCAATATCACCGCTACCTGGCACTGTATAAAAACAGTTTTCAGCATGGAGGTATTTCACTGGAAGAGTTGTTCGTTCCCGTAATTACTATGCACGGCAAGGGCCGATAAGAATAGCTGTTCTCCAATTATCTATGAGTGTTCGAAAATATGCTGACAGGAAGCGCTATTTTTTTCTTTCCGTAGAGGAGACTCAGGCATTTGCTGCCGATTACGCCACCGGAATTCCACCAGGTTCGGTCATTGCTCTGATTGGGGACTTGGGCACTGGGAAGACAACTTTTACCCAGGGCTTTGCCCGCGGCCTTGGAATAACCGAACAGGTTGGATCACCAACATTTAAAATTGTAAGTGAATATAAAGGTGATCATTTAATCCTTTATCATGTCGATTGCTATCGCTTGAAAAATGGGGCTGATTTTCTAAACATAGGCGGCGAAACATTATTAAATCCTGATAATGGCGTTACTGTGATTGAATGGGCTGATATTATTGAGGAAATCCTGCCGGCGGAGGCAATTGTAATTCACTTTAGTCGCATCCCTGGTAAAGTTGATCAGCGCGGAATAATTATTGAAGAACACAGGGATGAAATTATTAGCATTTGAGACAGCGACTGAGGTTTGTAGTATTGCTCTGTTTGATAACGATCAACCGGTGGCGGTTGTTGAAGAAAGAGTACCGCGTAAGCATGCGGAAACGCTACCCCTGTTTTATCAGGAATTGGTTCAGAAAACCAAATTCGACCTTGCTGACTTAGATGGGATTGCCATTTCAATTGGTCCTGGTTCATTTACAGGTTTGCGAATTGGATTGAGCTTTGCTAAGGGACTAGCGTACGGACATGGATTACCACTCATTCCCATCCCAACCTTATTAGCCCTCTTATCAGGTGTTAATGAAAAAACGGGCCAAATGAAAATGATGCTGTTTTCGCACCGGGATAGGATTTACCATCAAGATTTTGAATTTCAATCCAATAAACTGATCGAATTGACTGAGCCGGCTGCGGTTGCCTGGCCAAATATTGTTGATCAGTTTACCAACTATGATAAATTAGTACATTGTGGGTGTGAGTCTTTATTGGAAAATGGAGTAAAGTCAATCGTGCCGGCAGTTCCCAGCGCAGTATTGATTGGTAAACTGGCCGTACGGGATTATGCTGACCGGCTGATCCGGAAGCCGTTCCAACTGGTTCCGAATTATATTTCACCATTTGAGTTTAGTAAATGAGTTCAGCATACCAAATTCGTAAAGCCGGTATTAACGACTTGTCGCAAATTATCAAAATTGAAGCTCGCGTTTTCCCGGATCCCTGGACTAAAGCTCAATTGGCATTTGAATTAAAGGAGCAACCAACTGCATTTAATCGGGTGGCCGTTTATTTAGGAAAGGTTGTAGGGTATCTAATGTCGCATGTGATTTACGATGTGGTACATTTGAATAATCTGGCTGTAGATTTACCGGTACAAGGTCAGGGGGTCGGACGGTTGTTAATGGAATCCTTGTTTAAATCCCTGGTTGATCGACAACCTGTTAAAATTTTTCTGGAAGTTGCTGAAACTAATTATCAAGCTATTCACTTCTATCAAAAATTTGGATTTGAGATGATTAACAGCAGAAAAAAATATTATCATTCCGGTGAAAATGCATTGGTAATGGTATGCAAATTAGAGACTTATGGATTGGTTCAGGCGTAAAATGGAAAAAATTCACCCGGCCCAGAAAAAGGCAATCCCGGACGGATTATGGGTCAAATGTCCATCCTGCTCGGAAATATTGTATAGACCGGAATTAGAGCGGTTGTTATCAACCTGTCGAAAATGTAATCACCATTTTCGCGTTCTACCGGAAATCTACACGGAACTTATTCTGGATAATGATTCAGCCCGGCCACTGTTTACGGAACTGAAATCAAACGATCCATTGCGCTTTAAGGCTACCAGGCGTTATTCGGCGCAATTAAATGATGCTACCAAAAAGGCCGGGAATCAGGAGGCAATCTTATTTTATGAAGGTAAAATCGAAAACAGGCCGGTTGTATTGGGGGTTATGAATTTCGCTTTTATCGGTGGCAGTATGGGATCAGTCGTTGGTGAAAAAATTGTCCGTGGAATTTCTCTGGCGAATGATCGGAAACAGCCGTTAATAATTGTCTGTGCTTCAGGTGGAGCGCGGATGCAGGAGGGCAGTTATTCGCTGATGCAAATGGCCAAGATCAGTGCTCGGCTGGCACGTTTTTCCGCTGCTGGCGGTTTGTATATTGCGGTCCTCACCGATCCTACTACCGGTGGTGTTACTGCCAGCTTTGGGATGCTGGGTGATATAATTTTAGCGGAACCGGGCGCTCTGATTGGATTCGCCGGACCACGGGTGATAAAACAGACAATCGGACAGGATTTACCGCCGGGATTTCAACGCGCGGAATTTTTACTGGAAAAGGGTTTCATCGATAATATCGTTTCCAGAGATACACTTAAACCTACTCTATCAAAAATTATTTCCATCCTGACATGATTAAAAAGCCATTGATTCTGGTGACAAATGACGACGGTATATTTGCCCCGGGTATTTATGCTCTATGGGAAGCAATGAAATCAATCGGTGAGGTATTTATTGTCGCCCCGGACACGGAGAAAAGTGCTGTTGGTCATGCCATAACAATCTCCGATCCGATTCGTGTCCAAAAAATTAAACGAAAAAATGGCTTTGAAGGCTTTGCCGTTAATGGCACTCCCGCAGATTGTGTAAAAATTGCCGTAGGGGCATTAATGGACCAAAAACCTGATATCGTTATCTCGGGTATCAATTCCGGTGCGAATGTAGGTACCAGCCTGATGTATTCTGGCACTGTGTCAGCCGCTACCGAAGGTACGATACTCAATATCCCTTCCGTTGCTATCAGTCTTGATTCCCTGACCACTCTTGACTACCGGTTTGCAACGAAAGTTGCTGCAACAATTGTTAATAGCGTTATGCAAAATGGCTTGCCGAAGGGTACGTTATTGAATGTCAATGTCCCAGCGGTTACGGAATCGTTAATCAAGGGTTATAAAATCACCCGGCAGGGCGAATTGCATTATCTGGAGGGTTTTGATCGCAGGGAGGACCCCCGGGGCCGAGTATATTACTGGATGACCGGCCAAATTATTGAACCAGTTGGTAATGCTGACACAGACAGCCATGCCCTGAGCAAAAATTGGATCAGTGTTACTCCGGTTCATTACCGTTTGACTAATGATGAGTTTGTGGAGGTACTAAAAACCTGGGATTTGCCATGACCGCCCCACATCGCGGTATTATTATTATTGATTTCGGTTCACAGTATACCCAGTTAATTGCACGGCGTATCCGTGAGCAACATGTTTTTTCTGAGATTTTACCCCATGATACTGCCCTGAGTGCAATCACAAAACGCAATCCCTTAGCATTGATTTTATCAGGTGGGCCATCCAGTGTTTATGATCAGGAAGCACCGGATTATGATCAGGAAATTCTAAGACTTGATGTGCCAATACTGGGGATTTGCTACGGGCTGCACCTGTTATCGGATTATCACGGTGGGCAGGTTGAAAAAGGAGGCACTGGTGAATATGGATTTGCCAATCTTAATGTGCTGAATCCAACAGCGCTGCTGGAAGGAATAAATGATGGTTCCCAAGTCTGGATGAGTCATCAGGACCGGGTAATTGCGCCACCATCCGGTTGGCAGGTTCTGGCCGAATCATCAAATGGTGTCATAGCCGCTATTGGTAGTGTTTCTCAGCAGCGTTATGCAGTCCAATTCCATCCTGAGGTAATCCATACCATAGATGGAACCACCATTATCAATAATTTTTTATTCAAGATTGCTGGTTGTAAACCTGATTGGACACCGGGAAATTTTATTCGCGAGCAGGTGGAAGCAATCAGGAAAGAAGTCGGCGACCGGAAAGTCATCTGTGGTGTCAGTGGTGGTGTTGACTCTACAGTTGTTGCAGCACTATTACACCAAGCGCTGGGACCGGCAGTTACGGCAGTACTAATTGATCATGGCTTAATGCGCAAGAATGAAGCCCGGCAGTGTGTTTCGGCTCTCAAAGATGGATTGGGAGTAAATATCCATATTATTAATGCATCTGAAAGCTTTCTGTCCCGTTTGCAAGGAATAACCGATCCGGAGCACAAACGTAAAATTATTGGCGAACAATTTATCCGCGCTTTTGAAGCTGCTACTAAAAAATTAGGTCAAGCGGATTTTTTGGCTCAAGGGACACTGTATCCTGATATTATCGAGAGTGGCAGTGCCAAACAAGGTCCCGCAGCGGTGATCAAATCACACCATAATGTTGGGGGCTTGCCCGATGAAATTGATTTTACACTGATTGAACCATTAAAAGATCTGTTTAAAGATGAAGTGCGGCGGGTTGGCAGCGAACTGGGTTTGCCGGAGGCGCTGATTGGTCGGCATCCTTTTCCGGGACCGGGACTGGCGGTTCGCATTATTGGTGAAGTTACGGCGGAACGCTTGGATATTCTGCGTAATGCTGATGAAATTTATATGAATATTCTGCATGAGGAAGGATTGTATGACGAAATTTGGCAGGCTTTTTCCGTGCTCATTCCGGTTAAGACGGTGGGTGTAATGGGCGACAGCCGTACCTATGAGAATTTACTGGCACTGCGGGCGGTTGTAAGCGCTGACGGAATGACCGCCGATTGGTTTCGTATGCCCCATGATACACTGTCGCGGATATCCAATCGGATTGTTAATTCAGTCCCGGGAATCAATCGCGTCGTATATGATGTTACCTCCAAACCGCCGGGGACGATCGAATGGGAGTAATGGGGTAATAATTAGTAATTAATAATTATTAATTAAGAATTAAAAACCATCATCCATCATCCATCAACCATTAACCATTAACCGGAGTGTTTTATGTGTGGCATAGTAGGTTATTTAGGCGTTAAGGATTCAATCCCGATAATAATTAAAGGATTGAAACGTCTCGAATACCGGGGGTATGATTCCGCTGGAGTTGCCGTACTGGATGAGGGACAGTTATGCACTGTCAAGCAAGCTGGTAAAGTTAAGGATTTGGAAGCTGCCTTGATCGAATCCCCCTGTTCCGGCCGGATTGGCATTGCCCATACTCGTTGGGCGACTCATGGTGAACCTAACGACGTAAATGCTCATCCCCATGTTGACCAGACCGGAAAAATTGCCTTGATACATAATGGTATTATTGAAAACTATAATAGCCTAAGGGAAGTACTTAAACAGCAAGGGGTTTCCTTTACCAGTGAGACCGACACTGAAGTCCTGGTCCAATTGATCTCGACTATTTATCAGCAGGACAATCTATCATTCACAATGTCTGTACAGGCAGCCCTGCAGGAAGTTGTGGGGGCTTATGGTATTGTCGCTATTTGCGCCGATGAACCGGACACAATCGTGGCTGCTCGGTTTGGCAGCCCACTGGTTCTCGGAATCGGTGACGGCGAATATTACATCGCCAGCGATGCCTCGCCAATTGTCGAATATACTCGCAACGTAATCTATTTGGATGAAGGCGAACTGGTGACCATTACTTTCACTGGGTATACTATTAGAAAAATTGCGGAAGATAACATAGTAACCAAGGAAATCACTCGAATCGATTTGAGTGTGGAGGAAATTGAAAAAGGCGCCTTCCCTCATTTTATGCTTAAAGAAATCTATGATCAAGAGCGTACAATCAAGGATACTATGCGCGGACGCTTATTGTTGTCGGAGGGATCGGCTCATCTGGGTGGTATTCAGGATTATCTGCCACGGATTGAAAAGGTGCGCCGCTTTTATATTACCGCCTGTGGTACCTCCTGGCATGCCGGATTGATTGGAAAATATATTTTGGAAGAATTTGCCAATATTCCCGTGCATATCGAATATGCCTCGGAGTTCCGCTACCGAAAGACAATTTTGGATGGTAATACTGTGGTGATTGCCATCAGCCAATCGGGAGAAACCGCCGATACCTTGGCCGCCATTAGAAAAGCTCGCGAACAGGGCGCGCTGACAATGGGTATCTGCAATGTGGTCGGCAGTTCTATTGCTCGGGAAACTGATTGCGGCGTTTATACCCATGCCGGACCGGAAATTGGGGTAGCATCTACTAAAGCTTTTACTGCTCAGGTTACGGTTTTGCTGATGTTAGCGCTTCTACTGGGTCGTCGTCGCGGATTATCATTGGACACTGGAGTTGCGCTCGTTAACGCTCTGGATTCAATCGATCAACTGGTGCGTCATACGTTGGATCAAGCCAATAAAATCAAACAAGTAGCCAAAGAAAACCAGCAGGCTGATAATTTTCTCTATCTCGGGCGTGGGTTAAATTTCCCAATTGCCTTGGAAGGAGCATTGAAATGTAAAGAAATTTCCTATATCCATGCGGAAGGCTACCCAGCAGCTGAGATGAAGCACGGCCCGATTGCCCTGATTGATGAAAAAATGCCTGTGGTTGTTATTGCTCCACATGATCGGACTTTTGATAAGATTATCTCAAATATAAGCGAAGTAAAAGCACGCCAGGGACGGGTAATAGCGATAACCGATAAATGCTGCCCCGAATTGGAGCGAATATCGGATTTTATTATTGAAGTGGGCGAAATGCATCGTATAATTTTCCCGATCGTAGCAACTATCCCGCTACAGATATTAGCATATCATCTCGCTGTTTACCGCGGTTGCAATGTAGATCAACCCCGCAATCTGGCGAAGAGTGTTACGGTAGAATAGAAATAGTCTGGAGCTTGGAATGCGGTGGGCCTGTGCGAAAATGAACCCTTGAAAAATTGGAATTTTAGTTGCTGAAAATTTTGCTTTTTCCAGTTTCAAATAGCTGACTTCAAATTCGCTGGTAGCCGTGGGGCTCCACCACCATGGACAAGTTACCCAGCACCAATTTCCCATCTAACGTTTCCCATTCTAACTTGCCACCACCCGATAAGTCTTTGTTGGTTCTTATT
>JABMQW010000236.1 GCA_013203115.1 Fidelibacterota bacterium | reverse complement strand
TGATCGCCATCGGCAGCACTTATCTCGGCGTTTTCCTGTATAATTTCCTGGTGTCTGAAAAGGATAAACGATTTTTAAAAGCCACTTTTGGTACCTACATTTCCCCTGAATTGATAGACCAGATGTACGAAAACAAGCAGGAACCCAAGCTGGGTGGTGACGCCGGATATCACACTGCATTTTTCTCTGATATCCAGAGCTTTTCTTCGTTTTCCGAAGTGCTGGAACCGACTAAGATGGTCAGCCTGATGAACGAATATTTAACTGAAATGACCTCTGTTTTGCTCAACCGCCAAGGCACTCTTGATAAGTATGTTGGCGATTCGATTGTTGCTTTTTATGGCTCACCTATGCCGGTTGAAGATCATGAATATCAGGCTTGTATGACCGCGCTCGAGATGGAAAAGGAACTAACTGTATTGCGTGCCAAGTGGAAATCGGAAGAAGGCTGGCCGGAAATTGTACACAATATGCAGCACCGCATCGGGTTGGGATCAGGCAATATTGTAACCGGTAATATGGGCTCGACCATGCGGATGAATTATACCATGATGGGTGATACGGTAAATATTGCCTCACGGTTAGAGGCTTCCGCGAAACAATATGGTGTGTATATCCAAGTCCTGGATACGACTTATACGGCAGTTAAGGATAAATTCGAATGGCGCTTCCTTGACTATGTGCGGGTTAAGGGTAAAAATGTGCCGGTCAAAGTGTATGAATTATTATCTGAAAAGGATAAACTGGATCGGAATCTGGCGGCGGCGGTTGCAGCCTTCCATGAGGCGCAGGCCTTGTATCTTGATCAAGATTGGAAAAAAGCAATCAAGGCTTTTAAATCAGCCGAAGCTCTGGAGATCATGTTCCCCGGGCGAAATACAAACCCCTCCGCAATTTATATTTCCCGCTGTGAACAAATGAAGAAGAATCCTCCCGGTAAAGACTGGGATGGCACCTGGACGTTAACCAGTAAATAAGCTTATAAATCCAAGAGCCCCAGGTTATGTTTACGGATTATAGTCTTAAGCATATCGTTAAGATCATCGAAACCCAGGTCGTCCGAGACAACTTGTAATGCGTCATTAATCTGTGCAGAAATTAATTCATCCTCAGTATTTTTTTCGTTGAAAAAGGCCTCCAATTTCTGACGATTTTGTCCGCGTGGCGTTGATTTGCCCAATTCCCAATTCACAACCGTGGGCAGACTGACTTCCAGTTCGTTAGCCAGTTCCTTTTGAGTCAGCCCCAGTTCCCTGCGCGCTTG
Organism: Fidelibacterota bacterium; assembly: GCA_013203115.1. Classification (GTDB taxonomy): domain Bacteria; phylum Fidelibacterota; class Marinisomatia; order Marinisomatales; family TCS56; genus JABMQW01. Next base: position 6,498 of record JABMQW010000236.1, on the reverse strand, counting down.
TTTTAATTCTAGCCCTATTAGCATTTTTACTCCTGTGAAATTATTATCAATACTTAAAACGTAATATAATATGATAGACTTATCAATACATTTTTACTAAAAAAATTAATAAAATATGTTTAAAAATTGAATCGATTTATTAATCATCATCTTGATATAAACTCGAGTAATTTCATTAAGAATTGTTAATAATCGTTGGCTTGTATTAGATTAAGTAACAAGCGAAATTTCCACCTCTATTTTAATGACCATGAACAGACAAACACCTATTAAAACTGTTAGTTTCCATACCTTGGGTTGTAAACTGAATCAGGCGGAAACTGATGCAATTGCGGCTGATTTTAAATCGCAAGGTTATAAAATCGTACCCTTTCGTAAGGTAGCGGACCTTATCGTTATCAATACCTGTACAGTTACCGATAAAGCGGATAGCAAAAGCAGACAGATGATTCGCAATGCCATTAAGGCCTCACCCCGGGGGAGAATCGTTGCCATGGGTTGTTATGCTCAGATCAGGCCGGAAGAGCTGTCTGCAATCGATGGAATAGACATGGTACTCGGTACGAACGAGAAATATCACCTGCTGCAATTTCTAAAGGAATTAGAATCGGGAAATCACGCGGAACCACTGGTATATGTAAATGATATCGGGGATATTACTAGCTATCACGAATCACCGTTTATTTCTACCACCGGACGGACGCGGGCTTACCTTAAAATTCAGGAAGGCTGTGATTATTATTGTTCCTATTGTATTATTCCGTTTGCCCGTGGTAAGGCTCGCAGCCGGCCTTTTTATGATTGTCTGAATGAAGCACGCAGCTTGGTTGAGAAAGGGTATCGTGAATTGATCCTGACCGGGATTAATGTGGGCACCTGGCATGAAGATGATCGGCAACTGGCCGATTTGCTGGACGGATTGAGCTCCGTCGCAGGCTTGGAGCGCATCCGGGTTAGTTCCATTGAGCCTAATACAGTATCGGAACGATTGCTTGAAATGGTCGCTGAACGTGATAATATCTGTCCTCATTTGCACATTCCCTTGCAGAGCGGTTCACCGGCGGTATTAAGGCGTATGCGCCGGAAATATTTACTGCAAGATTATTACGGGCTGGCGGAAAGAATTGCTAAGATCGCTCCCGATATTGCCTGGGGAACTGATATAATCACTGGTTTCCCTGGCGAGACAGAGGACGAATTTCAACAGACTATTTCCGCAATTCAGGAATTGCCGTTTACTTACTTACATATTTTTCGATACTCCGAACGGTATGGTACCATAGCATCCAAGTTGCCTGGCAAAGTAGATTTTCAGGTTAAGAAAAAGCGCGCTGTTATCCTTCGTGAACTAAGCACTAAAAAGAAGCGGAAATATATCCAAAAATATATTGGCAGGGATCAACTGGTATTATTTGAAACTACCGATACTCAGGGGTTATTCACGGGAATGACGCCTAATTATATACGAGTCAAAGTAGAATCCGATCAAGCCCTAACCAATACTATTCAAACAGTAAAGATTATCAGGGATTTGGGTTTGTATGTGGAAGGACAATTACTGAGTTAGGTGTCCAATGATCCGGCTGGAAGGTATATCAAAAGAATTTCCGGATAAGGTATTATTCGACAATACTAGCCTTATTATCAAACCGGGTATGCGAATCGGTCTAGTCGGCCCCAACGGTTCCGGAAAAACCACTTTGCTACGCCTGATGCTGGGTGAAGAATCAGTGGATAGTGGCAATGTTCTGGTAGATAAGGGGACGGTTATTGGGTATTTACCACAAGATATTATACCAGGTTCTGATCGCTCTATTTTAGAAGAAGTGATGCAGGCTTATCCGATGGTTGCTGATCTCGAAGAAAAAATATATGCCGTGTCACAGCAGGTGGCCGTTGAGCCGGACAATGAAAAACTTCTCAACCGGCTCAGCAACCTCCAGGAAGATTATGAACGGATGGAAGGCTGGAGTCTGGAGGATCGAGCGGCTCGAATCTTGAGCGGACTTGGTTTTAGTAAGGAACAATTTCACCGTCCTCTGGAAGTGTTTTCGGGAGGCTGGCGCATGCGAGTAGTGCTGGCGGGAATTTTATTACTTGACCCGGATATGCTTTTTTTAGACGAGCCTACCAATCACCTTGATCTGGATGCCACCATTTGGCTGGAAACCTTTCTGGCTGCCTGGAAGGGTGGGCTGGTGATGATCAGCCATGATCGTTCATTCCTGGATACTGCGGTCACGCATATTGTTGAGATTGATCAGGCCATGATTATTCTTTATTCAGGTAATTACAGCTACTATCGCGAACAGAAACAATTACGCCACGAACAACAGGCCGCCGCCTATCGCAATCAACAGCGGAAAATTGCTTCCACCGAGCGCTTCATCGAACGTTTTCGATATAAAAATACCAAAGCCCGCCAGGTTCAGAGCCGGATCAAACAACTGGAGAAGTTGGAAAGAATCGCTGCTCCTGTTACCGCAGAACACCGTTTACATCTGGCGTTACCCCAACCGGGTCGCGCACCGTTAAAAGTGGCTGAATTAAAAGCTGTTCACAAACAATACGATGATCTGATTGTTTATCATAAATTAGATTTGATGATTGAGCGCGGACAAAAAATCGGCCTGGTCGGCCGCAACGGAGCCGGTAAATCGACCTTATTGAAAATGCTGGCTGGAGAAACGCCCATCACCACCGGTCAGCTAAACTTTGGAGCCGCTGTTAAACGGGCTTATTTCGCCCAGCATCAACTGGAAATACTTGATCCTGATAAGACGGTTTATACGAGTATTGAAAGCATTGCCGGGGGCTGGACGATCTCGCAGATTCGCGGTTACCTGGGCGGTTTTCTGTTCCCTGGTGATACGGTTGATAAACTGGTAAAAATCCTCTCGGGGGGCGAAAAATCGCGCCTGGCCCTGGCGCGGATGCTGGTAGAACCAGCTCATCTGCTGCTGCTGGATGAACCCACCAACCATCTTGATATGGTCTCCCGGGATGTGGTGGAACGGGTTCTCGCGGATTATCAGGGTACCCTGGTATGTATTTCCCATGATCGCCATTTTTTAAATACTGTAACGAATGCCACCATCGAAATCCACGGGGGTAGAATAAAGATTTATTCTGGTAATTACGACTATTATTACTGGAAATCAGGCCGCAATAGTGGTAATGGTACTGCCTTAAGCGAAACATCATCACCAGTAGAGCCGAGTGATAAACAGGCTAGGATAGCAGAACGCAAGGAGCGCCGGAGACTGGAAAATGAATCCAAAAAACTGACTCGTGAAATGCAGTTGCTGGAAAAATATCTGGCGGAACAGACCCGGATTATTAATGATCCTGCCAATGTCAGCAATTTCCAGATCATTCAACAGGCTCTGCAGGCGGAAGAACGATATGAAATGGAATATTTGAAATTATTGGAACGTGCGGAACAGATCAGGGATAGCCTGGGTTAATATTTCAGGTACCTTGTCTCTGTAGAATGTATTTTTTTCAGTAGTAGTATTGAAAAAGCTAACAATTTAATAATCAAATGAACAGCTCTGCCTTATCCACCCCCCTTTTTTTGGGGCTGGCATATCTTCGACCGGGCAGGCTTAAACCGATCTAAACGGCCACAAGACCGGTATCAACAGGGTGGCGGCGATCCATAAAATAAAAGCCAGGGGTATACCAATTTTCAGGTAATCGGTGAATTTGTAACCCCCGGGACCATATACCATCAGGTTGGTTTGATATCCAACCGGAGTGGCGAATGAGGCCGAGGCGGCAAAACAGATCGCCAGAATAAACGGCCGTGGCATCAAACCTATTTGGGCGGCTGCGTTAACTGCGATCGGCACCATAATTATTGCGGCCGCAGCATTCGATGAAAACTCGGTTAATATTGCAGTAATCAGGTATAAAACGCCTAGCAGGACATAACCTTTCATTGAATCGGGTACATTGGTAACGAGATTGGAAATATTACCACCAATCCAGTCAGCAGTCCCGCTGGTTTGGATTGCAATCCCCAGGGGAATTAATGAAGCGATCAAGATAATTACCGGCCAGTGTATTGAATGATATACTTCATTGGGCGTTATTACTTTGATAACCAGCAAAATAATGACAGCCAGCAAACAGTTTTTGATTATTGGCGATATTCCCAGCGCGGCGATAATCACAGCCGCCAGTAAAACAATAATACTCAGCCACCAGAAGCGGTGAGGCTTGAGCTTGGATTCGATTTCCTGTAATACAATAAAATCACCGGAAGAGGACATCGCCTGTATTTTTTCCCGGGGGCCGTAAACCAGCAGGGTATCGTAGGCTTTCAAAACAATGTGGGCGATCTTGCTCCGTAAAATTGCACCCTCCCGCCGGATAGCCAGCACAAAGGCGCCGAAATGACGCCGAAAATTGATCTCCATCACGCTACGTCCGACTAGGTCCGACTGATCGGTCAAAAGGGATTCTACCAGCACGTTATCGAGCTGGGTCAGCTCGAAATGAGTTAGTTTTTCATCGGTTAGGAGCATGACTTTTTCGATTTTTTTAAGTCGCAGCAGATCCTCAACCGCTCCACGTACGAAAAGAATGTCACCGGGTAGGAGCTTGGTATCGCGAATATTAGTTGAAAGGCGTTCATTATCACGTAGGATATCCAACACCACTACATCGTAATTCTGACTGATAGCACGATCTAAGCAGGTTTTACCGGCCAGGGTTGAATCGGGAGTGATTTTTATTTCAGTTAAATAGCTTCCCATATGGTAATTTTGTGTCAGATTGCCGGTAATGGTGCGGGATGGCAGCATACGATAACCGATAAAAGCGATATAGATCATTCCTACCAACAATATAACAATTCCATAACGGGTGAATTCGAACATTCCCAAGGCGGGTTCACCGGTGGAAGTGATCATTATTGAATTGACCAGGAGATTGGTGGAAGTACCAATCAGGGTAAGTGTGCCACCCATGATAGCAGCATAACTGAGCGGTATCAGTATTTTAGAAGGACTGATCGAATATTTCTGTGCCATCCGGATGGCAATTGGAATGAAGATTGCCACCACTGCCGTATTGTTGATAAATGCGGATAGGATAGCAATTGAAAAAAGGAAAACAATCAACCCTAAGGAAGTTGAACGACGAGCCAGTTTATTCAGGAAATTTACAAAATATTCCAAAACGCCGGTTTTTTGTAGAGCGTAACTCAAAGCAAACAGTAACGCAATAGTAATTACAGCCGGATTGGAAAAGCCGGTAAATGCTTCGGCTGGTTCCAGTACTCCGGTTAACAGCAGTAATCCCAGGCTGACCAGTGCGGTTATTTCAATTGGTAGTAACTCAGTAGCAAAGAGCACCACCGTAATTAATATTATTACCAGGACGATACTGATTTCAAAAGTCATGATCAAATTTAACTAATTATTGTTCCAAAGCAGTATAATCCAGTTCTGAGCCAAGGACACTGTGTGGAATCATATAGACCAGAAACAGGGTAATACTGGCTGCTAATACCCAGCCGGGGCGATTAATTCTATCCTTGTTTTTCCAGATGGCCAAAGCCCAGGCGATGAAGGCTACAATTGTTTTATTATCAGTGAGATCATGTCCAAAAGGCCAGCCGGTCCAGTAAGAGCTAAAAGCGTATTTCTGCACAATTGGTCCGAGGATTAAACCACCGACCAACAACAATCCGGAAGTCCACAGAGCGTATTTATATAGATTGCCACCTCGGGCAAGGGCCTGGAGACCACTGCGGTTGGAGAGCAACATGGCAAAGAACATGAAAAAGATATGTGGTACCAGAATGAAGGCTGGTACGGATCCTTTGAACCGGATGATAATCGGTTCACTGGTCAGTTGCACAGCTTCAGATTGCCCATCCGAAAGACTAATACGATACATCACTTTTCCTGCCGCCGGTTGATTGGGGATGGATGCCAATAGGTCATTACCAATCCGCTGCAGAGGCAGTTTCGTCCATTCGTCATGGCTGCGAAATCGTCGGTAGCTGAATTCCCCTCCGATTTGTGGATCGGGAGCCGGTATCCGGATTTCTGCATCAATACCAGTATCATGAGAGCGCGGCAGGGAATAGTTGATAGTTACATTATTGAGTATAATATCTCCGTTAATCGGGTAGGTAGGTCCAGTCTTGCGTTGGTAGATAGCTGATGACAAAGTTATAAAGATTGCAAGCAGCCATAGAATCGTATTTTGATATTTCTTCATTGTCCGGGTTTGATTAATTATAGTGATAATGAATGTCTAATTCCAGTATTACCCGCGTCTACCGGAAAGCTAATTTCGTTTGATTTGCGATTAAAATCAAAAGAATACTCTTATGTCTTTTACGATAGTAGCGATACCTGTATTTATCCCGACAAGAAGAATACCACATTACATTTACTTACTTCAGTACATGCTTTAAGCGTGGATGAATTCCAAAATTCATCCCCGGATCGGGATGTCGCCCCACAGGGCGTAAATTTT
>JABMQW010000235.1 GCA_013203115.1 Fidelibacterota bacterium | reverse complement strand
GGAAGACTAGGTCTTCACCGCATTTCGAGTGCGGCGCATTCAGCCAGGCTCTGCCACCTCTCCAAAACAAGTAAACAAGATAAAAGTAACAAGACTAAAGCTTGCCCGCCGAAGCTTTAGCGCAGGCGGGATAAAAGAAGTTTAAGTGTTGTGATTATTGAGAAATTGCAGGTGGATATTACAACTTGCGGCGGTTCAGGAAAAAGTCTTGAATAATAGCGAGGCAGGGTTTTTCCAGGATACCGCCTTTAACGGCTATTTTCACCCCAAAACGGGGATCGCTACAAAGTTGATACAGGGACCCGCAACAGCCCTTTTCTTCGTCGTAACAACCAAATACAACCATTTTTAGACGGGAATTGATGATCGCCCCGGCACACATGGGACAGGGTTCCTTGGTTACATAAAGGGTGCAGTCCTTTAAGCGCCAGTCTGATAAGGTATTTGCGGCGGCGGTAATTGCCAGGATTTCGGCATGGGCGGTAGGGTCCTTGAGACGTTCGGTTTGATTATTACCGCGACCGATTACCTGCCCATTATGAACAACAATTGCCCCGACCGGCACTTCTCCCCCATCGTAAGCCCGTTGTGCTTCTTTCAGGGCCTGCTGCATCCAGCGTTCGTGAGCGATCATTTCAGGATATTATCAGGGAAGCGCTAACAGATCGTGTAATTCTTCCAGCTTGGCGGCCATAGCCTGACGACCCAGAACTGTGGTGGTATCAGCTATAAATGTGGAACTCGAATCCACTTCCTGTAAGATCGATTTAATATGATAAAATGTAGTGCCAAAATTACCAAGATTAAAATTGACCAAGGCCAGGCTCAATCGCAAATCAAGGTGGTTCAGATTGGTGTCGTGACTAAATGTCCAGGTGGCAGTCTGGAATTGAGCGCTTTGCGATATGGCCGTCAACAAGAAATCCCCGTTGATAATGGCCAGTGAATCCTGACTGGAAGCTTCGTAAGTAAAAGTAAGTCCGGCCCACAATTCATGCCGGACATTGGCGGCGACATCCTTAGGCTGTGTTAATGGTAAACCAGCGCTAAAATAATAAATGCTGCTGTCTATTTGCACCAGTTTACCGAGTGCCCAGCCCAGACCATTATAGCCATCCTGGTAAGTCGAATCAACCGTGAGCACTTCCTTGAATCCGATATAACTCTCCAAATAATTTCCTTGTTCATACTGATCCCAGGCATATTCGGTAAGCTCCAGATTGGAAGCTTCATGGATCTTCCGGCAGCCGGAGAAAAGCAGAATCAGGACTGTTAGTGTGCTTATTATTGTCTGTAGATACTTCATCGCAGTAACATGATTTTTTGCGTTTTAACAAATTGATTTCCCGCCATCATGCGCACAAAATAAACGCCAGATGCGGATGGGACACCACGAGCATTTCGGCTATCCCAACGGATTGCATGACGGCCAATCGTCTGGTGCCCATCGAACAGTTCAACTACCTGACGCCCCAACAGATCGAACACGACGATATTCACCTTTTGTTGTGGTCCATCCAGAAAACCCAGATCGTACTCAATGATCGTTGCCGGATTAAACGGGTTGGGATAATTGGGTCGCAGAGCCGTTGCTTCCGGTACGAACAGCGTCCGTGGTCCGGTCTTGAAATAACCCATTTTTGCCGTCCAGGCCAGCAGGCGATCAGTGACGGTCATGGTGGGTAATTCCTGCCAGAAGGCACCGTCAGCGCTGTAATACAGAGCTAATTCATCAGATGCGCTGGTGAATGATAGCAGTACCGGCTTTTCAAAGTTCATCCCTATGGCACCCAGCCGATAGGCGGCCTGTCCCGTTCGCTGATACTCAAACAGCGTGGAATCGATCACTAAAACCGGCTGATCCAACGGTACCGTTCCTATTTCACCGGTAACCTGGAAAAGTCCGTCGGGGCTGGAACCGTTCCAGTGGCCACCGGAACGGGCCAGTACAATTGAGCCATCCCGGGTGATGGATGTATCCCCCACTACCCCCTGGGCATTGGCGACAATTGTGAAGGTCAGCGCTTGCTCAAAAATTGTTCGACCGGTGTAAGTATAGGCCGCTAGCGTATCGAGCTTAAGTGTATCACCATCAATCGTGACCGCACAGTATACAGTCTTTTCCATAGTATCAGTAACAATGACTTCAAAGAAATTGGTAAACACACCATTCTGGATAATGGCGATGGACAAATGGGGACGCATTACACGGATTATGTCGAGCACGAACTGCACTGTGTCGGCGGCATCAGAATCATCGGTGATTATTACTTGGATCAAGGCTGAATCGGACCACAATAGCTTTGGTGTGAATAGAATCGAATCACCCAGCCCCGATGAAACATATTGTGATTGACTGATCGTGATTGAATCCGGATTGGTCAAAGCCAAAACGGTAAAGGTCAAGCTGGAATCATCCACATCATAGGCAAATTGACCTAAATCAATCAATAAAGAATCATTTTCATTGATGGCCTGATCGGCAATGACCAAAAGAACGGGTTGATCGTTACGGGATTGTACCTCAAGTAAAATAGTATCCAGACTCGTGGCATTATCCGGATCACGGACATAAAAGATTATCCGGTGCATTTTCCCGAAATAATTGGTATCGGCTGTGATGGTGGCAATTGTTGAATCATTGGCTGTTACAATATCTACCGTTAGCGGAGGATTGGCGGCCCATTGAGCAGCCAGGGTTTCATAATCACTGGAATCGGTAATTACCTGGCCGGAATTGATTTTCAGCATTGCGATTTGATCGTCAGTAGCATTATCTGGTGGATAATTATAGCCAATCTCGGGATAAGCAGGATTATTAACCGTATCCAGAATAACAACCCGGTACCAATCCATTTCTGTTATCAGATTATCTTCATCAGTTACAAACGAATTAAGATAGATATGCACTGTCCGCAGAGAATCTTCCACCAGAACCAGACTGGTATCACGAAAATCGGCTTTGGGGGCGTCATTTACCGGCAGTGCGGAAATAACATACTCGATAGAATCACGAAAACCCCAATTATCATCAACGTAAACCGTGAAATCGTAGATTCCGGTATCCTGTGGCGCCGGTGTCCAGGTAATTATCCCGGCCGTATCGATGGCAGCCAGAGTATCAGGTGACCAGCCGTCCCGGTGAGTAGATACTAATTGGAAGGTGAAGGAATCGCCGTTAAGAGTATTCAAATCAATGTCACTGACAATTACGGTATCGGCATATTCCACATCTTCGTACACAACGGTAGAATCAATTACAGTAATTACCGGCGCAGAATTAACTCGTCTGAAGGAGCTGGAATTTAATATGGTAGCCGATTCATTACCGGCAACATCCCAGGCGCGGACTTCAAAAGAATAATCGCGATCATGGATCAAAGCTAGGACGGTATCTTTGGTAATTGACAATCCCGACGAAGTCCAATCAACGATATTACTACCTCCTCCTGGGCCGGACTGATACACCCTCCATTCATAATATCCGATCCCCAAGGCGGGGTTTTCCGGATTCGGTTCCGGATCGGTGAATTCACCCCAGGAAATATGCAGCGAATCTTCAGATACCAATGTATCCGGGCTGGTATCGTTCCAAATAATTTCCGTTCCGACAGTTGGAGGAGCAATATCATAAATCAGTTTTTGAGCACTCACCAGGCCAGCAGTATTATTGCCAACCTGATCATATTTAATAGCCCGGATCAGAATTGTATCCCCCTGCTCGACCGAACTACTCATTCCTTCATTTAAAGCAGCCACAACCGTATCGATATTACTAAAGAAATTCCTGGTCCCGGAAACGGTCATATCATAGGATGGCCCGGCCACCGACCAGGTCTGGGAGGTATCCATTTTAGCAGGTATCGCATAGGCTAAATATAATTTACGATTAATATCATCGGTAACTATCGGTACGGCAACTCGCAGACTATCATTGGTATTATTTATCCAGCCCAGAATATTATTACCTGCAACAGTTGCTACCGAACCGGTGGTAAAAGCGTCCGGCGGCGTATTATCAACTTCAAAGACAGCAGCGGAAATAAAAGTGGTCACGGAATTACCGGCCAGGTCCAGTCCCGTAGCCAATATAGTCATAAATCCATCGTTCTTGCTGCTGTCCGGCAGTGTTATTTCATAGATCCATGTACTATCGCTATTGGTCTTAGTTAAATAAGTCCAGCCTTCGATCGAATCATCAGTTGAATCGGCATATTGAATATTGAGGACCGGCGCCTCGGTGTTGATGCGCATTTGATCATTGAAGCGGGCGGTAATTCGGATCGTATCACCTACCAGGCCTAAATTGCTCAGGTAGGGTTGTGTTTGATTAACGTATTCAAATGTAGCCGTGACCGGGCTGCTGTCCACTATGAGCGTATCCCGGAAGAAAGTGCTGCCGGTGGACAAGGCATTTGTAGCCAGATCGGTGGCATCCAGTGTAATCAAGGCGATACCTTCATTAATGGCGTCACCAGGAATCGTCGCCTGGTAGGTGAATTCAATCGAATCAGCCCCAAAAACCGGTGTCATCGTACCTGCATCGGTAATGCCGGCGCCATTGTTATAAGTAATTGTTATCTCAGGATTGGTAGGTACCAACTCGAGGAAAGTGGCGGTAATCGTCACCTCCGTATCGGCGGCAGCATAATAATGAGAGTAGGCTAGTCTACAAGACGGAGCAGTTGTATCAAAAGTCACCTGGCTCAGTGTAGTCAAACCGGTATTACCGGCCAAATCGACCACTGAGAAAGTTATATCATAGGTCGTGCCATCAATCAACAGGGGCGGTTCATTAAGCTCGGACTCCGCTTTTATGAGTTCTGTAAGTTCTAAGTTGGTCAAAGCAGTGGTCGTATCACCAGCGGTCCCGCTAACATTATCCCAGGTTACTGATCCGGAACGTAATTCTTCAGTTAATGTCCAGCCGAATTGCCTGTGATTGATATATTCACCGGAATCAACATTGGTAATTGATAATTCCGGCAATGTGTTGTCAACCCTGAATGCCATATCCCTTAGCCATCCTTCAATGGCGGGATTCCCGGCCAGGTCCTGGGCATTAACAATCACTTCCAATCGACCGCTATTATTCTCACCGGTTAACAGTCTAATTTTAAAAACCCAAGTACTGTCACCGTTTGTTCTTAAAGCATATGGCAGCCCGATAATTGAATCTCCAGCGCTCTCGGCATAACGGATATCCAGAGTTGGAGCTTCCTCCAGGCTAGCGCGCATCTGGTCATCAAAATCAATAGTTATCCATAACGAATCACCACCCTGACCCAGATTATACAAAGAAGGTTGTGTCCGGTTTTCGTAATTAAAGGCAGCCAGCGCCGGAGAATTATCAACAATCAGCGTGTCCCGGAAAAAAGTGTTGTCGGTAGACAAGACATTAGAAGCCAGATCGGTGGCCGTCAGCGTTATTAGAGCAATGCCTTCAAAACTCATCCCGCCCGGTGTTGTCCACAAATAACTAAAGTGGAGTGAATCATTTTCATCAGATGTCATTGTGCCGTTGAAGGTTGGCCCGGCACCGTTAGCAGTAGAAATTTCAATTGGTGGGTCACCAGGTATTTTTTCGAGGAATAGAGCCGTGATAGTAACAACAGTATCAGAGGCAGTTTGGTAATGGGAGTAGGATAAACTGCAGGTTGGAGCAGTTGTATCAAAAGTCACCGATAGTATAGTATCTCTCCCTGCGTTGCCTGCGGAATCGATTGCGGTGAAAATAATATCGTAAGTTGTACCGTCTACCAGTGCCGGTGAATCATTTAAATCGGAGACCAATTTGGTACCGGATCTTAATTCATCCCCTGTCAGGGTAGTTGTAGTATCGCCACCGGGACCATCTGTGCGTACCCAGTCAATAGTACCAGATTCCAGACGTCCAAGATTCTCTTCCAAATACCAGCCGAATTGTTGATGATTAATATAAGCGCCGGAAGAGATGTTGAAGTCTGTTAAGACCGGATCGGTATTATCCAGGCGCAGTAGATTTCTTCCGGTGGTATTAGCATCAAGCATAGCGTTGCCAGCCCGATCGAAGCCGGTGATACTAATGGTAGCTCGTCCATCATTGCTATCTGGTATTGCTTGAATTGTATATACCCAGGTCAGGGTATCTTGATTGCCCATACTGACAGTATCAAGTACGGCTCCACCATTGTAAAGGATATACATATATGCGGAGTCCATTTGCTCAGAAAAATCAGCAATAATCTGCGGCGATTCATCAGCCCTGACCAGTGAATCCGGGAATATAGAGATAAATGCTGCGGGAACTTGAGTATCAACAGTAATATTTTTACCGGCAGCCAAAGACCCTATACCCTGAGGATCGTCCAATGTCAGTATAGCATTATTACCGGCAACATCAATCATTGTACCACCGTTTAGAATCAGGGAATTGTTTGCAACATAATCCAGAGTATTATTATTGTGCCCGGCTAATACGGTATAATTAAATGTAAGTAAGTCGGTGCCATCACCACTGGTGTAATAAACCGGGTAACTGGATCCTGTCTGGATCTCAATATATGGTGTTCCTGCGATTGTTGAAACCAGGATAGATTCGTTGAATAAAACAGTAATTGGGATTACCTGGCCGATTGTGTAATAGCCATCAGCCAGGGTTGATGATACCGACGTTACCAAGGGAGCTGCTTCATCGATCAGCAATGTGGAATCGCTAACGGTCCAGTCAGCGGAATTACCCGCAACATCGGTTACGGTTGCTCGGAATTGCAGACTTAAGCCATTGGCAAAACCAGGCAACTCTCGTACGTCTGTACTAACAGTTCCGCCCGAATCCACAGACACAGTTTTTGTCCCATTCAACCGATCCAGATCGGTAATGGAAAACGAATCACCAATATTGGTCCATAATGGATTATTTCCAACCCGGGCTTCCATTCTAATCGAACCATCTGTCAAACTTAAATCAGAGATTTCTAACGGAATAATTATATCAACACCGTCGTTGGTACTATTCCAATAATTATCAACCGCGCGTCCGCCAGTGGTCGTGACATCTCCCACAACCTGGGCAGTCGGAACATTCTGATCCACTATAATCGTTGTCGCACTGGCCGTACCGGTCGTTGCATTACCAGCCTCATCCGTGATTATCGCCCGGAGTGTAATCTCATCATTATCATTAAAACCAAATAATTCTTCAAAATCTGTATCAGCCGTTCCACTGTCTGCCACCGTAATCGTCTGAAAGCCCCCCGCGACACTGTCTGACACTATCGTCGTTAATGGTCCAAGATCCTCGTAGGTACCTTCAGCCTCAGCCCTCAACCGGAGCCTGCCATCTGTTAAACTATTGTCGCTACTCTCCAGCGGTACTCTGACCTTGATCGCCGTATTACTGGCATTCCAGTAGCCTGCTACTATTACACCACCGCTAGTAATTACCGACCCTACCGTAAAATCTGATGGCAGAACACCATCAATAACTATAGCTTTATTAAAACCCAATGAACCCGCCCCACCAACCGTCGGCAGGGTCAGATCCGCATTGTTACCAGCGCCGTCGCGGATCGTGGCACCTGTCAGGGTCAGGGCCGCGGTCGAGGTATAATCCAGATCGTCGCTCTCCTCCCCTTCACCCACTTCATACTGGAAGGTCAGGGTCGTACTACCATCTCCGGAAGTGTAATTAACCACCGCACCAGTATTTATCGTAAGCTGTGGAGTTCCTCCGGTTGTTATCACATCAACCGCATCATCGAAAACAACATCCAGGTCAATTAAATCACCAACCTTGAACGGGTTGGAATCTTCATCAGATGAAGTAACTCCACTAACCTCCGGCGCCGTCTCATCAATCGCCAATGTCGTACCACTGGTACTACTCTCTTTGGGGTTACCGGCCACATCGGTTAACAGCGCTCGGAAGGATATTATCCCATCCTCCGCATAGCCGGTTATCCCCTCGATCTGGGTCCTCGAAAGGTTCACCAACTTATTGGTGTTAATCGCATTCACCGCTATCGTGTCGCTTACCGTCTCAAAGCCTGAACCAGCGTTGGCTTTGATAAATACAGTGCCACCGTTCAGCGTGGGATCATTGGCAATCGGCACGGTCACATTCACACCTGTATTGTGACTATTCCAATAACCCGCCACAATCGGCGTCCCTGTAGTAAGAACTGATCCAACTATAAAGTCCGCAGGCAAAGCCTGATCCACTATAATCGTTGTCGCACTGGCCGTACCGGTCGTTGCATTTCCGGCGCTGTCCGTTAGCACTGCTGTGATGGTAACGGTTTCTCCATCACCAAAATCTTGGATATCATCAAATTGGGATGCAATGGCTGATATAGTAAGACTCCCGGCGGTCAGGTGTCCGGCAGTGATGGTGACCGGTGATCCAAAACTCGTAAAAACATCATTGGAGCTTATTTTGCCTTTTAACTGTGCAGTACCAGTCTTTAAGGAATTATCACTGGCGATCGGTATTATAACATCAATACTAGTGCTGGTGCTATTCCAGTAACCAGTACGCTCGACGGTACCATTCACGCTTGCTGCACCAACCATGAAGCTGGCAGGTGGAACACCATCAACAATATAATTTTTTTCCCCGGCTAGAGAACTCCCCGATCCGGTTACCGGCAGGGTCAGGACAGCATCATTTCCGGCCGCGTCGCGTAAAGTGCCACCATTACTGGACAGGGCACCGGTGGAGGCATAATCAAGATCATCACTTTCCTCATTGGTACTGACAGTATAGGTAAAAACAAGAACGGAAGTCCCCGTTCCCGATGAATAGTTCACTACCGCGTCACTGTTCCCGGTTTCCAAGGTTAACTGGGGAGTCCCGTTAGTGGTGACCACATCTACAGCCGAATTAAAATTAACAATAATATCAATCGTATCACCGATCGCATACGTCGTTTCAACATCGTTTGAAGTCACCGTAGTAACTGTCGGACTCTCCGTATCGACGGTGAGC
This sequence comes from Fidelibacterota bacterium, assembly GCA_013203115.1. Classification (GTDB taxonomy): domain Bacteria; phylum Fidelibacterota; class Marinisomatia; order Marinisomatales; family TCS56; genus JABMQW01. The sequence goes on along the minus strand of JABMQW010000235.1, from coordinate 6,648 downwards.
TTGGTGACGCTAGAGGTACCAGTACGGCTGTTTCCGGCATTGTCAGTGATGACCGCTTGGAATTCCAATTGATCGCCATCGTTATAATTGGTTAATTCATCAATGTCAGTATCACCGGTCCCACTGGCCGAGGCGGTGACCACTTTGCTGGTATTAACATCTTCGTTGGCAATTGTGGTTAGTGGACCCAAATTCTGAAAAGTCTCTATGTCGGCGGTTCTGGCCTGTAACTGGACTGTACCCCCATCAAGGCTGTTATCATTCGCAATTGGAATGGTAACATTTACACCGGTATTGGTTCCATTCCAGTAATTCGCCACCCCTGTCCCTCCGGTAGCTGTCACATTCTGGACAGTAAAAGTACCTGGATCCAGGGCATCGATGGAAATATCGTTGTTCCCGGCCAGAGAATTGGCAGTAGCCAGACCGGGCAATGTGAGTATGGCATCATTCCCGGCTCGATCCATAATGCCGTCTCCTGCAGTAAGCGCGGCATCATCTTCATATTGCAAATCATCGCTGGAATGACCATCTTGCACGATATAGCGAAACTGAAAAGTGTCTGTATTGTAACCAGTGATATATTCCACCGTGTAGCCACTGTTATCCGGCACCTCCAATGATAGTGTCGGCGTCCCGCTTTTCAAGACTGGTTCACTGAACTGGACATAGATTATCAGCTCATCAGTTTCAGTGTAATTACCATCCACGGAATAAACACTTTCAACAGTTGGTACTTCGGTATCATAAGTAACATTGGAATAAGTATATGTGTTGGAATTATTACGAGTATCTGTAACGGATAGTTCAATTGTATAAACATCACCAGAAGTCAGTCCGGGATTTTCATCATAAGTATTAGTTGTATTAGCTACTCCGTGAACTGGGAAATAATCACTGTTAGTAAGCACGGGTGTCCCAGAGCCGGCCGTGCGGGTCCAGGTCATTTCCCCTGTAAATATCGCCTCACTGCCAACAGTATATTTGAAATGCGGTGTACTGATATACATCCAGGAATTGTAGAATTCATCAGATACATCTTCCTTTATAGCTGATAATGTTGGCCCCTGAGTATCGATATCGAAATAGTAATAAGAGGTATTATCTCCACGGATATCATCACCTTCATAATCATCACCATCAAAAGTGCTTTGACTATAAAAGAGAGCAAAATATAGCTTTTTCCCTGTCGCAAAATTTTGCAATCCTTCGATTTCATTACTAGAAACAGTAATTGTATGTACTTCACCAGTATTAAAAATGCCGTTATAAGCATATCCGCTCCCACCACTATTACTATATTGTGCCGAATATGAAATATACAGGCGAGTAGTTTCTTCCGGGAAATTACTTTCATCATATGCAGTCGGTGATCCGGAAAGTGCAATACCTCTGAGTTGGATACTGCCTACATTCCCCCCGCTTTCATCAACTGTAATCTGAATGTTGATACTGGAAGTTTTAGAAGTGTAGAAACCGTTTTCCTGACCGGTACCGATCAGATCAAATACCGCTCTTGAGTGACCCTGGGCATTAAGACCGGTCAAAAGTATAGATAGAATTAAAAATACGTATCGAATATTTTTCATACTTATACCCGACCGTTATTAAAAGTTTATGCCCAGAATCACCAGGCCATCCAACCAGGCAGCGGTACCCACCTCCATATTTTTGGAATCGATCACTCCCGAGGCGCTGGTACCACGTACCCCTACGCGGACATCAAGAATGTTACCCAGGGCTAGACCATAGCTGGTTTCGGCAAAATAACCGTAATAATCCCCGATTTTACCTCCACCCAGTTTTACCTGGCCGGGACCGGCGGGAAATGAAAGCAGACCCATAATAGTATTGCCTTTATATTCACCTTTGGGATGCTTGTAGTCCGTGAATGCAAAGGTTCCATATTCAATCCCGATCCGAAAACGTGATTTGAATAACTGCATTAGCATGGGTAGCTCAATACTGATCCTGTAATCAGCATAAGAATTGTAATGATACAGGGAGTGATTTACAAACCCCGGTGAAGCATAAGCGATACCCAGGCTGTAGCCCATGCGCTGAGCCCGATCACTTAACTCAACACTGGATATATCACCAGCGCCTCGATCCTCCACATATTCTCCGGCTTCATCATCAAATTCGTAATAGCCTTCCTCACCTTCTTCGTAATATTCATCCTCGTAATACTCATCATCGTAATATTCGCCTTCATCTTCATAATACGTATCGTCGTAATATTCATCATCATAGGCAGTCGTATCGTCTTCGTAATATTCGTCCTCATAATACTCATCATCGTAATACTCGCCTTCATTTTCATCTTCATATTCACCTTCATCCCAGAAATATAAAGAGTCGTCTTCGGCATAATAATCATCTTGTGCTTGAGCTGGTACAAACAAGAATAACAGGGCAATAACAAGGACTGATAACAGACGTAAAAATGTTCCTCCGGACTGGATTTTTGTTCTCCGCTTCATGCTTTTCCCTTATTAAACAGACGTAACGTACTGTTCTTTAATCAAATTGGGTTGTCCCTTACCTTGCCTACTTTACGGTCGTAAGCTTGTTTAATATAAGGTATAGAATTGCATCAATGCAATCATTACAATGATATTGTGAGCTGGACGACAATTATTGCGTATTCTTAGCTGCTGAAGTCAAAGCCGAATCAGGAATTCCAAGCTTATTGCTTTTGTCGGGCATTCATTTTTTCAATCCTGGCCCAGCTATCTCGTAGTGGCACGGTGCGGTTAAAAACCAGTTTTTCAGGTGTTGAATCTTTAATATCGACACAGAAATAGCCCCGGCGTAAAAACTGGAAGCGGTCACCGGGTTGTGCTTCCAATAAGCCCGGTTCAACCCGGGCCGATTTTATTTCCAAGGATTGTGGGTTGAGGTTCGATTTGAAATCAGCGCCCTCCTCCACATCATCAGGATTGGCTTTCACAAACAGACGATCATACAGGCGCACCTCAGCTTCTATCGAATTTGTAACAGAAACCCAATGCAAAGTACCCTTTACTTTACGGTTAGATTGAGCGTCACCGCTTTTAGTTTGCGGATCATAAGAACAATGAATCTCTAAAATATTGCCCATTTCATCCTTAACGATTTCTTCACACTTGATGATATAAGCATGCTTCAAACGAACTTCGCGCCCCGGTGCTAGCCGGAAGAATTTCCGGTGCGGTTCTTCCTGAAAATCTTCCTGTTCAATATACAATTCCCGTGAAAAGGGAATTGTACGTATTCCGGCTTCAGCATCTTCGGGATTATTAATCGCTTCCAACTGTTCGACTTGTCCAACCGGATAATTATCGATGATTATTTTAAGCGGATTCAATACTGCCATCACACGGGAGGTCCGTTTATTCAAGTCTTCCCGGATATAATATTCCAGTAATGCTATATCAGCAATATTATCTTTTTTAGCGATCCCCACTCGTTCACAAAAGTGGCGAATAGATTCTGGAGTATAACCCCGCCGGCGTAATCCGGATATAGTCGGCATGCGGGGATCATCCCAGCCGGTTACATGACCTTCCTGCACCAATTGCAACAGTTTTCTCTTACTTAATACGGTATAACTGAGATTAAGACGTGCAAATTCAATTTGCTGTGGTCTATAAACGCCTAGTTGAATCAAATACCAATCATAGAGTGGCCGATGATCTTCAAACTCTAAAGTGCACAAGGAATGTGTTATTTTTTCAATCGAATCCTCCAATCCGTGGGCCCAGTCATACATGGGATAAATGCACCAGGTATCCTTGGTTCGGGGATGCTCAGTATGTAAAATTCGATAAATTACCGGATCACGCATATTCAAGTTAGGGGAAGTCATATCAATTTTGGCTCGTAGAACGCGGCTGCCATCCTGAAATTCACCAGCTCGCATGCGTCGTAACAAATCCAGGTTTTCCTCGATCGGTCGATCGCGAAAGGGACTGTTCTTTCCTGGGTCGGTTAAGGTTCCCCGATATTCACGAATCTGCTGGGCGGTGAGATCACATACAAATGCTTTACCGGATTTCACTAATTGTTCGGCCAACTCATACAGTCGATTGAAATAATCCGAAGCAAAATATAACCGGTCTTCCCAGTCGTAACCTAACCAGCGCACATCCTCAATAATGGATTGGATATACTCCTCTTCCTCTTTGACCGGGTTGGTATCATCAAAACGCAGATTACAATGACCTTGATATTCATCGGCAAGACCAAAATTCAATACAATCGATTTGGCATGTCCGATATGTAAGTAACCATTGGGTTCCGGGGGAAAACGGGTCTGTACCCGACTATCATTTTTTCCTTTCGCCAGGTCAGCAGCAATAATTTCTTTTATGAAATTCTTGGATCTTGTTGTTGTATCTTCAATCATTATTTCATATTAATTAATTTTTGATTAAATTTATTTTTCAGTGTTCGAATTTACCATTAATACTCAATCGGATACAGATTGATTAAATAATTCGATCAGGTATTAATCAATTATAAAAATAGTACTACAAAGACCAATATTTGAGTTTATTCTTTTTCGGTCCACTAAATATCCGTCTTTGGGAAATACAAAATTTTTTTTATCTTTTCTACGTTAGTTTTTTTATCTTCTTTTAAGACATTCTGTATGATTTAAAAAAGTGAGTTGTTAATATTGTACTGGTATATATTTTCTCTTCGATTAATTTAGTATTCTGATAATTAAAAGGATTACGGATTCCATAGTAATCCTTTAAAGATGAATGTTAAAAGGCCTGTTTACTAAAATATAATTCTTCACCCTCCAATAGGACTACAGTATTGCATTAATATACCGTGAGTGCACTTCTATCCCTTATTTATTTTCCTCACGATTAACGAATGTAAAATCAGATATCTGTTGATTAAATAAGTTGCGCCCACATACTTTGTAACCAGAATAATAAATATCTTCAATAACTATTTTTTACCCAGGATAGTGGTGACTTGCTGTTTATTCTTCGCTCCCAGCAAAATTTTATTATGTATACTCTACTCTGCACCATCTATTATTGTATATCACTCAAATTTCCTCTTTAGTACCGGAAGATTGTGTATCCGGTATCTGATAAAACAAATTTCCATTCTACTATTTTTATAGTTTATGGAAATATTTTTACTACACAAATCGACAGATGGAACCGTTTCATATTTAAACGGTGTCGGAGTGTATCAGTAAAATCACTTGATAATCTTGTTACTGATCAATTAAGGAAATAGATTCACAGATTAAGTATTTGAAAACACGAAATATTTCCATTCAATCCCGTTTAGAGTAAAATAATGAGATATTTATGTGTTTTTTGATTACCTTCTGCATGGTCAACTTTTTATTATCGATAATGAATTTAGAATGTAAAACTGGCATAAAATGGATGATTCATACAATTTTTATCATTTTTTTGGTCCTTACTAACTCTTGTCGGACATTGTCTGCTAAGCTTGTCGGCGCTCCACTAATGCGCCAAATCTTTCTTCCTTTATTTCTTATTTTTTGATAAATCTTCCATAAGTATAATTTTATTATGGCTAATTTGCATTATTATATTCTTACGTCGCTATTGTTAATTATATGTGGATAACTACTTATCAATAATAGGGAACCTGGTTACCTAAATAGTAGTCATATAGATCCTCAACCCATTCCTGGGCTGTCCGTAAATAACGCATTCTTAAATCAATGACACTCTTTGTTAACAATGACAATCCAGGCTCGGCTGCCTTCATTATAGCAGCCATTTCTTGTTGTCTTTGGCTAATGTTTTGTTTAAGACTTCTAATCAGCTTAGCGCCTTCATCATGTCCGACATAATTCAGATGAGCGATGTAGGCATCAAATGAACAATTGATTCGTACAGGACTTTGGGAAGCCTCATGAATCAGGTCTAACAAACGTTTCCGCCCTTGGGATGTTATGGTATACACACGTTTCTCTGGTCTGGCACCGTCTCTTTCTGAATGATCGGACAGATAGCCATTTGCACACAGTTTCCGAATATTGCGGTAAACGGCTGGTTCACTGATTTTCAACCAATCACCAACATGGTTTCTTTCTAATGTTTTATTAATATGGTAAGCGCTTTGGGAGCCTTTCATCAAAACACCAAGCACAATGATATCGATCGATGACATTTATTCATTCTCCTCTCCGTTGTTATTTATTAATGCTATACCATATAGTATATTAAAAACCAACATTGATTTAGTCAAGGAATAATTACAAATTGCCGATTTCGATTAGTATTATAATTGGAATACATTATTGCTCCAATATCTGCCAGAGATTCCCATCTCCACTCTCTGAGCTACTGCGAGGCACGTGGGGCAACAGCGCGCTAGAGCAAACTGATTATCTTTGCAGAAATTCCATGCATACGGTTAATCTGCAACATGGGCAATCACACATTCATTGATTTAAGAACACAGCTAATCCAATTTGTCACTTTTAGAAATTTACTGGAATAATCGAGTTCTTGACTAATCGGAAAAATAATACATTATATAGTTCAGTTAAAATGAAAAACCCGTGCTATACGGGTTTGTACACCCGGAAGGACTCGAACCCTCAGCCTTCTGGTCCGTAGCCAGACGCTCTATCCAATTGAGCTACGGGTGCATATT
>JABMQW010000001.1 GCA_013203115.1 Fidelibacterota bacterium | reverse complement strand
CATGAAACTAAACTGGTACACTTTTCACGACCGAAATTGGTACACTTTTAAAAGACCGTTGACAATAGGTAAAAAACGCGTAGTAATCCGGAAGATTCAAGATGAAATCCGGAGATTCTGGTTGGCAAAGTCGCTGGTGTTCTATCCAATCCTCCGGAGGCACCTCTGACTGCGCATTCCCCCAGAGCATCTCAAAGAGTGACACCAAGGCGTTGCGGACATCATCGCTTAGTGGTGGATGAATGTCGCCTACAAAGGTTCGTGCTCTGGCTTCTTCTATGTCCGCATTACGAAACCAACCCAAAGCGCGCAAGAAGTGTATCTCTGGTTTCTCTCCTTTTACGAATGGGGCATTCGCCTGGGAGGTAGTATTAAGACGAGCCTCTAACAGGGGATATCCGGGTAGTAGTTTCTGGCTGGACCAGAAAAGGATAGCCACGCTTCCTTCGGGCTTTACCACCCTTGCCAGCTCCTTGACCAAGGGCACAGGATCTTCAGCGGGGCACCCCATCTCCTTTGGCCCGGGCCACAAGCTGTCCACACTCCACACCCAATCGAAGGTATCGTCATCGAAGGGAAGTTTGTTCAGATCCCCCTCCCGAAAGGAAACTTGTTCCGACAAGCCGGACCTCTCTGCAATCTGCCTAGCGTGAATCAGAAACTCGGGAGACAAATCAAGGCCGGTGACATGTCCGGCAGGTGCCACTGCCTCTGCCAACAACAGAGTATGACTGCCAATCCCGCATCCTGCATCCAGCCCCAAGCTCCCTGGCGGGAGTTGCAGTGCCTCGATCGCTGAAGGAATGATCGGTTCTCTCAAGAAATTGGACAAATACAGCATGTGCGCGTAGGCATCAGTGTCTGACACTTTGCTCGTAGTACTATTTTTTTCGTTTCCCATGTATACGTTTCTCTGAAGTGTTTTTAGGCTGCCCAACGTGATAGCTCTGCGGCATGTTCTACTGTCATTTGTTTTAAACTAAACATTTTACGACCTTCTGACTCATGTTTTGGTGCCGTCTACATTTGCTATCCGCAGTAGCAAGTGTTAGTCTTGAAAAGCATTAATCCTGTTGATTATTTAATTTGTAGTTAATACCCACTCCACCACCAAGGGCAATGGGAATAGCATTCCCAAAAATAACATCCACTCGAAACTCTACAGGGAGTGTTATTGTCTCTGATAATCTTATTTCATGACCGATTGCTAATGGAATACCTAATGTTGCTCCTGTACCATTTAAAAAGATATGTAGGCTCGCTCCCGTTATTACATAGTACTGCTTCGCTATCGTCTTCTTTAATAGTCCACTTACTTGTCCAGTCCATATAGTTCCCCAGTCCCATCTTGGACTGCTTAATGGAGGAATAAACTTTTCTTCCCAGTAATATAATCTATTAATACCTAATTCCGTACCTAATGAAATATCTTCTTTCTTGGTAAAGTATAATTGAATTAATCCTTTATAATTAAACTGGTTCCATTCAACTAAGCCTTCATCTGTTACATCTGAGTATTCAGGAATATCCATTGCTTCTGAAACATTAACTAATGTAAAACCAAAATTGTTTTGGATATTCATTGATATCTGAGCTTTCATTTCATTTATCACGAAGGATGAAATCAGTATTATTAATGCTAATCTTCTCATTTTCTCTTTTTCAAGCCTAACGGAAAAACTCACCGCGCGTGAGACTTTTATTTCCTAAACTTTTGTTAATCAAATTTACTCTCATTTTTCTTTCAAACCTTGAATTCACGCTGCAGTCATTACATCCGGTGGAATGATTGTTAGAAACCAATGTCGATCACCTCTATTTCACTCTATGTACGATCATCAATGAATTCATTTTTAATCCACTGAACATAAGTTGGATATTCTTCAACACCTGTGTAAATACTAACTCGTTCTCTAGCTCTAGTCAGGGCTACCAAGAATTTGCATATACTTACATCCGAGATCGTATAATCCCCGTCATTATTACGATCTAACAAGAATCTGTCGTCAAAATTAACAAGAAAAGTATAATCTCGAGAAAGTCCCTTTGAACCCAATATTGTTACGATTTTGATAGGTGTGTTCTTAAAAATATTCCTCCTCGCTGTTTTCTGAACCAACTTACTCCTAATCTTTGTTCTCGTAATGTCGACTGGATTGTATCCAAGCACAGTGAATACCTCATCCATTCTGGTATCTTCCACATCTTTCCCTTCTTTGATTTTTCTAAGTGATGCATTTTTCTTTCCTGATGATTCTTCGCTCATCTACTTCGAGGAGGTCTCTAAAGGGAGTATTTAACTTGAAGCTCTCTTTCATCACTTGCTCAAATCTATCAGAAGTACCATTCCTATTACATTCAGCCTCAAACAGCATTCTCCAAGCAAGGTTACATGAACTGTTATTTTGAAGTAGAATGAAACCCTCCATGACTGCATCATACTCATCTTTTTTACTAGCATCGATATTCTTATATCCACGTGCCCGTAGACCCTTTTCAACAAACTCTATTTGTTTTCTCAAAGGACAAATAATTAGAACCGTTGGCATGTGATCAGCACTTGGGTCAAATACCTCCTGAATATCCTTATCAATATTATATGCTAATACTCCTTGATACATATTTCGTTTCAGAATAATGCGAGGATATGTAGCAGAAAGTCTATCTTTCTTTTCACTAGGATAATATATAAAGTCCTTTGATGCTCTGTCCTGGAGGTACCCTTTAGATATAGCCGTTTCGATCAATTTTCCGAATGCGTCAATTATTACTTTTGTACAGCGAGTGCAATAAGGCAATCCAAACGTTTCATAATCACCCGATGAATATTTACTGCGAATATCAGCAGGATCTGCATATTTAAATTCATATAGAGACTGATCATCATCTCCTACGATGACCACAGGACTATTACCTGAAAGAAAGAACAATAGCCGAGACTCTAATTTATTAAAATCTTGATATTCATCTATAAGTATCAGGGAGTATTCAGGAATTCGGTTCTCATTATCCTCAAACATCTTTATCAATGTGTATACAGAACAATTAGGGCTGAAGTAATTGTAATATCTCCTTCGTTCCGAGTAGAATTTCAACTCTTCTTCTGCGTCAATGAGGTTGCAAAATATTCTATTGAAATCAACTTCATTGCCAAAGGAAATAGCGTAGTCTCGTTCGATTACTTTACCTAAATGAAGAAACATTTTCTGGTTGCTATGAACATTTCCTAAAGCAAAGCTGTGTAACGTCTTAACCTCAGCCAGCTGACTTAAATCCCGCGCTAAGTCATCAACCAATTCGTTGATAAACGAAAGTGCAAGGATCTTGGTATCACCCTCTTCACTTCTACGTTTACAGATCTGCTGAAACAGATAACTTTTCCCTGTACCAGGTCCAGCAATGATTAATTTTTTACTGGCCTTTGAATTAATAATGGCCGTTGTGATATCATCTCTTTTCCGAGTGTATTCCTCATAATCACCCTGTCCTCTATCAGAATGCATTAGTAATTCTCCAGAACATATAAACCGAAGATGAGTCCATTAAGCTTTCTAACGACCGAATGTTTACCGGATTTTGCGTTGGAAAATTTTCCAATTACCAATTCATGCTCGCACTCAAAATTCCGTGTAGAACATTTTGTTAGCATTGCTATGAATTAAAATTTATTGAATTGATTATATTTTTGTATTCCTTTTTCATTAATTGATAAACTGATTCAGTTCCATCAATAATTATTTGGACGCCTTTTGTTTTGTTAATCATATGTATCACAATAATTTTATGATTTACACCATTTGAATCATGATAAGAACCTAAATACCCAACACCTGTTTGTAACTGGAATTCTTTGCTGTCTGAAGAAAGGACTTCAATAATTTTCATAGGAGGTAGCTGCGTCCTTTTACCCATCGAATACATTAAAATATTAGTGTTGGCCGGCACTTGTTCAAACATTATCCCAATAAAAGGCAAAACTAAATTACCTTGTTTATCTGAAATAGCATTATGAACGAAATTATAACCTGTTACTGGTCCATTTGCCAATTTACCATCAGACTTCCAGTTATCATTTAGTGAAATATTTAAGCTAATCTCTTGAATTTTATAAACACCATCAGCGTTTGAAGTGATTTTTGTAGTCTGTTTTGCACAAGTGATAAATAATATTGATGTGATTATTAGTGTTGATATAGACTTCATAGTTCTCCTTTTTTGGTGGCAATGCTAACATTGTCAATATGTGGAAAATTTTGACTCATATCACCCTTCCCGCCCTGTCTGACTGCGTCAGCGCAGGCAGGCTGACTGTACGTCAATCGTGGCAAGATAGACTGGAAAATGTTTCCACCTATTGATATACTGACCATGTTTGACTAATCCGGTTCCATTCGCATGGAATTTTAACCTATTTGCCCCAAGTCAATGTTTTATACCAATCAAATACAATCCAATTTATCCTTGCTTAACTCAGGAAGCAAATCGCTCCAATGACCTGTATGTAGAACGCTATTGTGCCCGCCTGCGTCGGGCAGTCGAGGCTGCCTACAACCCCTCTTTTTTAATCCTTTGTTTCTAAGTCAGCCGGTTTTACCACTGACACTTCGAGGGGGCTTGTCGTATCCAGATGAATATCGCGCTGGGGGAAAGCAATAGTAATATTTTCTGCGTTTAGCAATTCATATATTCTATATCTTACATCACTTTCGATTAAGAACGGGTTTAACGTATCGCTCAGTTTCACCCAGAATAAAATTCTGAATATCAGCGCGTCATCACCAAAATTATCGAACAGAATTACCGGTTCCGGTGATCGCTTAATGTCCGGATGTTCGCTTACAACTTGCTTCAGTAAGTCACCAACTGTTTTGGCCGGCGAGCCATAGGCTACTCCAACTGAAATTTCACGCCTTAAATCGCTGTCGATCAGGGACCAGTTGATTACCGTATTTTCCAGTAATTTACTGTTTGGAATTACCATTCGAACATTTTCAAACGTTTTAATCCGGGTTGATCGTCCCCCGATGTGTTCGACAATTCCCCGCCTGTCTTCCAATTCTACGATGTCACCGATTTTCAGTGGTCGTTCGGTCATTAAAACTATTCCACTCAGGAAATTATTGACCAGGTTTTGACTTCCCAGTCCAATACCGATTGCAAAGGCGCCGCCCAGTAATGTGAATGCGGTTAATGGAATTCCTACTATCGTTAGAACAAATAATACTACAATTACGATTAAAACGTACCGGAACAAGGCCTCCATAGATTTTTTTGTACCGGAGTCCAAACGCAGTCTTTTTAGAACTAAAGACTGAAATTCACCAGAGAAATATCTTGAAATTCTGATTCCGGGATAAAGTAAAATTAGCCCCAGGATTAAATTTCCGATATTTACGGAATTATCTTTGACGGTGAATAAAGTCAGGTTCCAAACCTGTCCGAAAATTGAAAAGGGAAAGCCGACTATCGTTAACGAAATAATGCTGAGAATGATAATCAACAGAAACGAAGTGAAACCGTTTAACCAATTTCTGGTTTCATCGTCTTTAATGCCCTTATAAAAATAGGGTGTGAAGAGTTTATTGATTATTATTCGTATCAATTTCAGACCAACCAGAAAGACTAACGCTCCCAGGATCAACTGACCAAATTCAATCTGTAGGGTAGCACTGTTAATCACCGGATATTTAAAAATTTGTGCTAAAATTTCGAATACTTCTTTCATTCTTGTCATGGTTGAAATTAGGTTACTGTGAGATTACCGGAAACGATAAGTTTGATAGTTCGCTAAATTTACTTGCTGTTTCAGCAGTGTGTAATTATTCGCTACAGTCCAAGGATCGAACAGGGCTGAAATCATAGTATTGCCATTCTTTCATTGACACCTTAACACCTTAACACTTTAACAGCTCAGCGTTCGGTAACCATCTCTTACCAAGTTAATTAGCGTTAGCCGAATATGATCCGGCAGATGAAAACGGCGGCCATTACACCGACAAAGTCACCAATCAATCCTGACGCGACGGCATGGCGGCTTTTCCGGATACCGGCGGCGCCGAAATACACTGCCAGCACATAGAAAGTCGTTTCGGTGCTACCGAAGATGGTGGAAGCTAACCGGCCGATGAAGGAATCAGGACCGTGCGTGTTCATTAATTCAGTTACAATACCGAGTGTACCACTACCGGACAGGGGCCGCATCAAGGCTACCGGCAGTGTTTCGGCGGGCATACTGATCAGATCGGTGGCCGGCGATAACAGGACCACCAACCAGTGCATAGCTCCGGAAGCCCGGAACATACCGATTGCTACTAAAATGGCCACCAGATAGGGAATTATTCGTATGGCAACATCAAAACCTTCTTTGGCACCATCAACAAAGACTTCATAAACCTTTACTTTGCGAATAAAGCCCACCAGAACGATAACGAATAACAGGAAGGGGATTGCCAGATTGGATATCCCTTTCATTATTGTTGTGAAAAGGGGATCGGATACCGCAGCAGTTGCCGCAGTGGTTAGTGTGTCAATCATTTTCCACCACCTTTTCAGCGCTTTTAATATTTCGCATCGGATTGCTGGCCCGGGAGGAAGGTAGTTTCTGCAACAAGCGCGAAGCAGTGATGGCGGCGATGCAGGCACAAGTAGAGGCAAAGATTCCGGTGCTGATAATCTCAAACGGATTGGCCGAACCAAGCTCAGCCCGTACGGCTATTACCGTCATTGGAATAAAGGTAATACTGGCTGTATTGATAGCGAGGAAGGTAATCTGGGAGTTTGTGGCGGTATCGGCAGATGGATTCAAACTCTGCAGTTGATCCATAGCCTTCAACCCAAGTGGTGTAGCAGCATTGCCCAGCCCCAGCCAGTTAGCGGTGATATTCATCATCATTGCGCCAATGGCGGGATGACCATCGGGTATCTCGGGGAAAAGGAAACGGGCTACCGGTCGGATTCCACGAGCCAGGATTTTGATCAGTCCGCCTTTTTCGGCAATTTTCATGATTCCCAGCCACATGGCCATGATACCAATCAGTCCCAAGGCAATTTCCACCGCCACCGCGGCCGAATTTACGGCAGCGTTGGTTACTTCTGTTAAGGTACCGTTGATTAATCCGACGATGAGGGCAATCATCATTAATCCGAACCAGATATAGTTGAGCATATTATTTCCCTTTATTTGACAGGTGATTCAAGAATCTCCAGGGTGGGAATGGCGCTATCGGCCTGCAACCGGGACGGGATTGAAATGGGCATGGTAGCCTGGTAGCGACCGTGACCACATGCAAAATTGGAAATTATCGGAATGTCCAGGTCACCACAGACATCCATAACAATTTCATCGATAGTTTTGCCAAACGGAGTCTCAGTATCTTTCATTTCATACATTTCACCGATAATCAGACCGTTAATTTTGTCAAACATTCCGGTTTGCCGTAAATGGTACATGGTGCGATCGAAAGAATACAGGTATTCATCAATATCTTCCAGGAAGAGGATCGCACCATCGGTGTCAAGCTGATTGGCCGTTGCCAGTCGGTTGACTAACAAAGAAATATTACCACCCCACAGAGGACCCTCGGCCGTACCGGTTTTCAATATTCTGGAGGGAAAATCATTTGGTGGTTCAATCAAATAAGGTGCCGCCTGTACCACTCCTTTTTCAAAATTGATAAAATTATATTCAAGCTCTTCATCTTTGTGAGTCACCAGCATAGGACCCTGGAAAGTGACCAGACCCGTTTTTTGAGTGATCGAGGTGCTATAAGCAGTGATGTCACTATAACCCATAAAAATCTTGGGATTAGCTTTTATTATATCGTAATCCAGCAGCGGTTCAACCCGGTTGGCGCCATAACCGCCCCGGGCACATACAATAGCATCGATCTCCGGGTTCATGAACATATTCATCAAATCTTCCGCCCGTTCTTCAGGAGTACCGGCAAAGAGATTATCCTTTAACTTGGTAGATTTACCCAACTGGATTTTATAGCCGCGTGCTTCCATGATTTTGACCGTCTTAATCAGGAATTCTTCTTTCAACCAGTAGGAGGGATTTACAATTCCAATCGTCCCACCAGGTTTTAACCGCAATGGTTTTATCATTTATTCTTCTCCGTTAATGTGTCGCCAGAATTGTACAAATATCATCCTGAAGTTGTCGATAAGGTCCCGATGACCCCACGTACCCATTCATCATAATCGAAAACGCTAAGGGATCACCTGCTTTGGTAAAGACATATCCCGACAGGCAACTGGCGCCGGAAAGGGTCCCGGTTTTGGCCAGAATTTTGCCTTTTACTAAGTCGTTCTCCATACGATTTTCCAACGTCCCGTCAAAGCCGGCCTGCGGTAAGGCGGCCAAGAAATCGGATTGGTATCCGGACTGGCTGTAAACATATTGCAAGACGGCCACCAATTGATCGGGGCTGGTAAGATTATAACGGGATACACCGGAACCATCAACCATCCGGATGGCGGTAGTATCGATGATTACAATGTCATTCAGGAATTTTTTGATAGCAGTCAGGCCATTCTTCCAGTTACCCTGGTGACCACTGGTTTCCAGGCCGATAGTTTTCACCAGAAGCTCGCCGGTCAGGTTATCACTCTCTTTTAGAAAATTTCTTATTGATACGGATAAAGAGTCGGAAATATTCTCCGTTAACAGCCGGGCGTCAGGGGGAAGATTATCAATAATTATCGGTCCGTCAAAGGATATACCCTGCCTGATTAATGCTTCACTGAACACTTGGCCCGAATAGCGCGCCGGTGAATCGATGTTACGGTAAATAGTATCCCGCTCGGCGGTAATCAAAATATCACCGGTTATGTCAAAGATATTGCTGAAATCCCACCACTGCCGTTCGATTTTCAAAGCACGGATTCCCACCGTATCGTCCACCGTCCGAGCCTGGTTGTTAATGGTGATGTAAGCCGTATTGGGTGTGATAATTGTAACCGGCGGCTGGCCAACTTGACCGGGTGCAATATCAATATCGATGCAATTGTCATTCAGGGTCATGGCATCGATCTGGGCGGCGTACCACCAGGCGCCTTCATCCCACATCCAGCCTTCTCCAAACCGGACTGAGTCAAGTCGCGTGTTATCGATGATCAATGTATCAATGGAATTGATATTGCGACTTACGACTTCCGCCAGCGAATCCAGACTTGCCAGGGATAAATCCGGGTCGCCGCCACCTTTTAAGATCAGTGTACCGACCTTCCCATCGATTATGCCACTGCTGTCAATCCAAACAGTCGTACGGAAATTGTAACCAGGTTTCAGATAATATAAAGCGGCAGCAGCAGTATACAGCTTATTGTTGCTGGCCGGTGTGAATAGGTGATCGGAATTGAGCTGATACAGGATCTTCCCGGTTTTTAAAGCGACTACTTTCAGGCCGATGTTAGTTGTTAACCCGGATTGATCAATTGTGGATTTAATTTTATAGGATAGGAGGGGCTGTCCTCTTACTTTATAAATGGCGGGGGCTTGTGAGCAACCAAGCAATAAAAAAAGTAATGAATAAACCATGATTGCAAAGGTCTGCCTTAAGTACTTTTGGTGCTTCAATCCATGGTTTCCGATTATTTGGTATTCAGTTTTCTGGTATTAAATGAATGCTCAGTGTTCAAGAATTTAGGTCACAGATCATCACGAGTGAATTTAAACAGGCTTAGCCGAACGGTAAAGCCCGGGTCTCATTCATTTGGATTATTGGAAGAATACAGTCTATATTTTTTAGTAAGTAATTCGTAATCAGTAATATTTGAAATTGATTCATGGATTTCAGCGCTGGTGGTTTTTGCCGTGCTAAAATACCTGTCAAGATATATGCTTCCCCATAGTCTATTTACCGATTTTGTCCTGACTTTAAAATCATCAGGATACAACGTATGGATAGCAGTCAGTAAATGGACTCCTGTGGCAACGCTGTTGAAATTGATCCGATCGGTCACTACTATCTCAATTCCGTTGCAGAGCATATCCTGGAACTTGGGTTTACCCGACATTCCGGGGATGGAAACCGGTGTAAACTCAACCGGTTTAAAAACCACGCCCGGTAACTGTTGCTTATTCAAAAACTGCGCTAACTGGTGACTATCGATCCAGGGAGCACCAATCCGTTTAAAGGGCTGATAGGTACCACGGCCTTCGCTTACATTGGTTCCTTCCAGTAGACACATCCCGGGATAGATCAGTGCTGTTTCCAGATCCGGGATATTGGGGGAGGGTTTAATCCAGGGCAGATCGGTTTCATCAAACCAGCGATCACGAGTCCAACCCTGTATTGGAATTATTTCCAATTCCGGTAGGGCAGCGATCCATTTTTCACCGACAATCATCCGTGCCAGTTCACCGGCGGTAAGCCCGTACCTGATTGGAACAGGGTAGTAGCCTACAAATGATTGGTGGCTTAAATCCATTAATGGTCCTTCAAAACGATCACCACGAATAGGGTTGGGACGATCAAGTATCCAGACCGGTATGCCCAATTCAGCGGCTGCTTCCATTACCAGTCCCATAGTGGAAATGTAGGTATAAAAGCGGGCGCCGATATCCTGAATGTCATATAGAAGCAAGTCAATACTAGTTAGCATTTCTGCCGTAGGTTTACGTATTTTGCCATATAGACTGATTACTTCAGGTAATTCTTTAAGCTCTTTTCCGTATTTAACTTTTTCACCGGCCGCGGCTTCACCGAATAATCCATGTTCCGGGGAAAAGATAATCTGCAAGTTGACTTGCTCCAGTTCCAGCAAGCGTTCATAATTGGGACGACCCTGTTTATCAATACCGGAATGATTGGTAACTAAGGCAATGTTTTTACCATTCAATCGTCCCGCCTGTTGATCAAGTAAAACATCGATGCCATTGAATACGGTAGCTATCTCAGTTGGCACCGGGGGTTGATTTCGATATTGGTCAGCCTGTTCCTGGTGGATTGAAGGATGCTGTTGAGCTAATAGCAGGCTGGTACAAAATACCAGGGTAAAACCAGTAATTGATGTTTTCATTTTAGCAGTGTGAATTTACGGTTGGAGGACTTGTCACCATATTTTAGTAAAGCAATATAGACGCCTGATGGGGCAATCGCGCCGTTAGCAAGATAGCCATTCCAGATTATCCGGCTTCCTGCCAATTGATCAGTGGTGAGTGTAAATGAGTCAATCGTACGGCCCAGTAGATCTATTAAACTTAATTCCACAGGTGCTGTAGGATTTTTAGCAAATGAGAATTCAATAGTAACCGAACTATTGGAAGGATTGGGGAAGATCGCTGTAATTCCATATTCTAACGGTTGAACCGGAGGGTCAGAAGTACCATTACCGGCTTGATCAAAGTAGTTCACAATTCGCGACATTAGTTCATTTCGTTGTGCTTCCGGATAAATTGCTTCAAAACCGATCGCGATATAGACTAATGCTGCGCTGGTCGAGCTGGTTCCGAATTGACCATTGTACACAATTCCTGCGCCGCCCCTGGCATTATAATCCAGATTGGTATATTTGGCACAGATTTGTGCACCACCGGCTGGTAAAATTCCGTCCGGCCAATCCACGTTATAAGTGCCATGCGTGCCATTATCAAAATCGATCGAACTGATACCATCAAAAATAGTGCTGTTTACCCCATAAGCCTGATAAACCCCGGATTGTCCGCCAGCGGCATCCGATATATATTCAGCTTTCAGGTAATTAGAATAAAACTGTCGGTCGGCAGTATTTCCCTGGCCGACCAGATCGTATCCGATCTCCGAACCTGAGATCATTAACTGACCGCCCTGTTCCAGATAGGTTTGGATTAATACTTGTTCCTCGATTGTAAGCGTTGTACTGGCAGCGCTTTCCTTGCCCAGTATCCAGTCTACTATTTCATAATCATTCAGGTTAATCGGTCCTTCAATAACGGCTTCATTGCTGGCACCATCGAAACTGACTTCATTGTGCCAAAGGGCAGCACCGTGCTGCTGGCTGAAATTGTGCGTATTATTCGTTCCCGAGGTTCGATCAAATCCATTGACAATCAAAGCTGTTGAGGGGGCAT
The DNA here is from genome assembly GCA_013203115.1 of Fidelibacterota bacterium. Classification (GTDB taxonomy): domain Bacteria; phylum Fidelibacterota; class Marinisomatia; order Marinisomatales; family TCS56; genus JABMQW01. The sequence continues at coordinate 4,144 of JABMQW010000001.1, read as the reverse complement.
TGGAAGGTTTAATACCGAGTATTTCGGTGGCCGGGCTTATTCCAAATTGATTACCTGCGATTATTTTGAGAAAATAGGTTTGTGAAGTATCGAGATTAGAAATGAGAATCGGTCGTTGTGTAAAAATGCCGATAGTATCGATTTGCGCTGAACTCAAATAGCTGCGTAATACAGTGTAACTGTCAGCCGTATTGGCGCTGTTAAAATTAATTCTTACCAAACCATCGTCGGTATTACTGATTGAGAAATTACGCGGTTCCAGGGGTGGGGCAGCAGCCCCAAATTTATCAGCCAAGGCTTGCCATAATTTGGGACTGGAACCATCGTAACCCAGAGCCCAAATACCAACCCCTTGTAAATCGTTCTGCAGGGCAAAGTCATATTTCAACGCCAGTGACAGGCTGTCATCATACCAACCTTGGTACCAACCTGGATCCTGGTAGGTATAATAAGGCGTCTGTGAGCCGCTGTACCAGATTCTGCCATAGGACTGGGCCAGTACTTCCGCTGCTTCATATAAGCGTACGGCACCGGAACTGATGGTCGTGGCTCCGGGATTGGCGCTTACCGCTTCCCATTCCCGGCCATAGTAAGGTAATCCCAGAATAATTTTAGCTGCTTGATTGTTGGTTTTTGTCAGATAATCATTGACGGTCCAGGTGATGTTGTAGGTACCTCCGGTCAGCGGTGCGATTGCGCCGGTAGTGGAGCTGCCGGACCAGTGGTAGCCATAACCCATGATGAACAGGCCATCACTGATGGTTGCCAGGGCATTGTAGTCCCAGCCGTTACTCCAGTCAACTGATGGTGTAGCGAGCGTAACCTGAGAACCTGGAATCTGAGTATGAAAAGCATTTGTCAGATCGGTGATAAACTGCACCATGTTATTTTTCTGGGCGGCTGGAAATGATTCAAAATCGATATTAACGCCATCAGCGTTACCGGCTTGTACCTGGGTAATCAGATTGTCGATCAGATTCTGCCGATAGGTCGCGTTGCTAAGTAAAGTGGTGATAGCACTGGAACTGAACAGCGTAACGCATAATACAACATCGACGCCGTGGGAGTGGGCCAAGTTGATCAATCCGGTGACGGGCCAGCCGTTGAGATCACTCAACTGCCCGGTGGAGGTCGCTTCGGCACTAAAGAAGGCTACAGTAGTCAATAAACTGTAATTATAATTCTGCCAGTCCGTACCCATCCAGTAGGGGTGATATCCAAAGACCGTGCGAGTGGGGGTTGTTATCCGCTGGGCTTTGGGTAATAGCGGTTGCGGATCAGCAGGAGAATCCGGCTTTAGATAATGTTGTTTATAATAGACCGATTGCACCTGATGAATGGAGGGGTGGGGTTGGGCAAAAATGCCACTTTGTATTATTAGACCGACAATTATTAATTTATAGCTGACACTTGGCATAGATGTCCTCTATGGTTTCCCTTTTCCGGATTAATTGGGAGCCATTATCAGTGAGTAATATTTCAGCCGGACGGGGACGTGAATTATAGGATTGCGACATTACAAAACCATATGCTCCCGCATCCATAATCGCTATTAGATCGCCCTCTGCTACGGCAGGGAAGGGCCGGTCAATTGCCTGGCGGTCGGTATTTTCGCAAATCCGGCCGGTAAAATCAACTTTGCCAATCGATTCGGCATCGGGATCGCCAACCTTCAAGAATCTATGGTAAGCCTGATAGAGGGCCGGCCTCAGGAGGGTTTCCATGCCGGCGTCCAAGCCGATAAAAGTACGATAACTTTTTTTAATCCCGGTAACTCTGGTCAACACAAAACCGCTGTCGCCAACGATATACTTACCCGGTTCCAGCCACAGGGCGGGACAATCCACTGCTTTCCGGTCATAGTATTGATAAAAAATTTTGCCAAGTTTTTTCATCACGTAATCGATTGGTATCGGCTGATCTTCGTCCCGATAGGGTATCCCAATCCCGCCGCCGATAGAAATATATTCCATTTTAATACCGAGTTCGTTATCGATATTTTGAGCGGAATCCAGGATGGCTTTGAGCAGGGTCGCAAAGTAATCTTTATCGAGCACTCCCGAACCGGTCATACATTGCAATCCAAAACGTTTGACGCCTAAATCAAGCGCTTTTTGATAGGCGTTGATTATATCCCTCCGGGGTACACCGAATTTTGCCTTTTCCCCACCCGTATTGATCTGGGCGAACATGCCCTTGCCAAACCCGGGATTAAGCCGGAATGATAGACGCTCCGGCAGCCTGATACGTGCTAAGCGGTCCAGAGACGATATGTCATCCAGATTGATACAAATGCGGGAATCGAGGGCGTATTGCAAATCTGCGGGTGATTCATAATTTCCAGTGTAAATACAATCGCGCGGATTGATCCCGGCCAGCCGGGCAGCTTCGATCTCACCGGGACTGGTGCAATCACCGCCCAGGCTTGGTAGCTGAGATTTCAGCGCTGCAATTAAATTAGGATTACTGTTGGCTTTAATTGCGTAGCAGATATGATACTTATCAAAATTATTCTTTAAAGCCGTATCCAATCGCTCAAGGTTAGCCTGCAAGCGTTGGTTGGAATAAATGTAGGCCGGAGTATCATAAGCATCTGCCAGGGCAGCGAGCTGTGCTTTATCCGCGATTAATTCTTTTAAAGGATGATTCGTCATCAGGGTGTAGTCCTGTCAATCGTTGATGCCATTAAATGGATTGTAGCCGGTGTAAAATTACTCTTATGACAGATAAAACGTAGCGAACATTTTAATTATCCGTTGTCAGTATCGACTCCGGTTCAGTTTTCAAAGTTTCGTTCGGCTCTGGGGTGAATACTGAGCAGGCTGGTAACAACAACAGGATATTACTCATCTCACTCCCCTTATTTTATTAATTGGTCATTTGTCATTTGCCAGTTATCAATAGTCAATAGTCAATTGTCATTAGTCATTCCAACCTGCGCCAAGGCTTGCCTTTCAAGCCCAATTTGTGCGCCGGAATGGCTTCGGTTGACAGGCATAATTCTTAATTGTCACCTTACTATTCCGGTTATTTCAAAATGGCGCCTATTATTACACATAGCAAAGTCAGATTCATGGTGGCGATAAAGGAATAGAACCAGATCCCGGGTTTACCATTTTCCTTTTTGGTAAGTTTGTAATACTGATTAATATATTTGAAGATTAACAGCCGGATCAGAAGAAAGTTGACTTTGTGACCACGCTTAGTAATATAGTCTATCATGACCATTGCCGATACAATTCCCCAGATCACGCTTAGAATTGCGATTCCAAACAGGATATTACTCATCTCACTCCCCTTATTTTATTAATTGGTCATTTGTCATTTGCCAGTTGTCAATAGTCAATAGTCAATTGTCATTAGTCATTCCAACTTGCGCCAAGGTTTGCCTTTCAAGCCCAATTTGTGCGCCGGAATGACTTCGATTGGCAGGCATAATTCGTAATTGATAATTCATCAATATCCGGCAGCCTGACCATCCTTTCTGGATTCCGATGCACCGTAATAGACTTTATTCTGATTGTCAAACTTGATCGCCTGGTATCCACCAAATCCACCAACGCTTTTTCTCATTTCATGTCCCATTTTCGTAAGCTCACGAATAGTCTCATCGTTGAATCCTGACTCAAAATTAACGTATCCACCGGAAGTCATTTTTGAACCGGTTGGCTGAGAAGAACCGCCATGACGAATTCGCGCCGCATCGCCAGCTTCCTGGAGTCCCATTCCAAAATCAATGATGTTTACCAGCACTTGTACATGTCCCTGGGGCTGCATGGAACCGCCCATAACGCCAAAACTAAGCCAGGGTTTACCAGCTTTAGTTACAAAGGCGGGAATAATAGTATGAAAAGGTCTTTTTCCCGGTGCATATTGATTGAAATGTCCTACTTCAAGGGTAAATAGTTCTCCACGGTTCTGGAGGGGGAAACCCAATTTTGGCGGAACCATCCCGGAACCGAATCCCCAGTAAAGACTTTGAATCAGACTGATCATATTACCGTGTTTGTCCGCCACCGTTAAATAGATCGTATCGCCATCCTCCGGATCACCCGGATCATATCGTGCCGATGCTCGTGAAAGATCGATCAGCTTTAATCGTTCAGCCGCATATTCTTTTGAAATTAATTTATCCACGGGTATT
>JABMQW010000234.1 GCA_013203115.1 Fidelibacterota bacterium | reverse complement strand
TTTTTACTAATGCGGCCTTTACCAACAACCTGAAAATCTTTATGACCACTGCGGTCACAGCTGGCAATGACAGCCACCTGTTCATTACTGATACCGGCCTTAGAGGCTTTACCTCCTCTTCTGCGAGCTTTACGATCCAGATTCCTGTTTCCTTTCTCAGATTCCAGGAAAAAGATATCATCTGATTCAGAGATACCCGTAAAACCTTCAGGAGAAATGGTTTTAAAAGCTTGCAATACCTTATGCCGCCAGTCAAAGGAAGTTTGCAGGCTAATGCCGGTCTCTTTAGCGCTTTTTCTTAAAGAATAACCGGATAACATGCAGCGCAGATATGGCAGCCACTTATCTTTTTTCTTCAGCCAGGCTAAGGGGGTACCGGTTGTCTCTCGGAAGTGTTTATTGCAGGCCCTGCACCAGTAACGTTGAACAGAATTCCGTTTTCCATTGGCGACGATCTTGGCACTCTGACAATGGGGACAGGTGATGCCTTGCTCTTTTAATAGGTCTTTTTGAATGCTGTTCAGATCAGGATCCAGTCGTTGCCCCATGATAGCTAACAGGCCCGAAAGTATTCGTTCCTGGTCAGCATGAGTACAGGTTTTGAAGTATTCTGTTAACTGTTTGTGTTCCATCTATTTCACCTTCTTAAATGATAGGTAAATATATACATTAATTCAGTCTATTCCCAGAACAGAGCCTTCATTTTCTAATTGTACGCAACCACCACAGCCGGTCGTCACATCTCCTTGAATATCCAACAAGGATTAACGAAGTTTGATTTATGAAGCCAAATACTGCTCCAAGCAATTGGCAATCAAAACTTCGAAAATCTAAAATCGATGTTCCTTGTTCATTATTCATTTTGCCATTACATACCTTTTAAATGACTCATTTCGTTCAAATAATTTTCGGCCCAGCTACTGAAGGCTCCGGAGGAGATTTCTACGCGCATGACAGCCATTAGATTTAGGTAATAAGAAATATTATGCAACGAAGCCAGCCGTAAACCTAGAATTTCATTCACACGGATCAGGTGACACAGGTAAGCCCTGGTGAAATTTTTACACAAATAGCAATTACAGCTATCATCCAATTGAGTGAAATCGGTTTTATACTTTTTATTTTTGATGTTCACAATACCATGACTGGTAAATAATTGACCATTACGAGCATTACGCGTCGGCATAACGCAATCGAACATATCGATCCCAAGGCGAACCGCCCGTACCAGATCAGTGGGACGACCCACGCCCATCAAATAGCGCGGCTGATCTTTTGGTAAAACACCGTCCAGCAGTTCGATCATATCAAACATGGCACCTTTTTCCTCACCAACAGCCAGTCCGCCAATGGCCACTCCGCAGCTTGCATAGGGTATCACCTCTTCGGCACTGCGACGGCGTAATTCCTCGTAAATACTGCCTTGAACAATAGGAAAAAGAGTCTGTTCGTGATCGTAAAGTGTGGGATTATCCTGTAAGTATTGCGCACATTCGCTGATCCAACTGGATGTTCGTTTTAAGGCTTCCTCAGCAATTTGGATATCCGAATCTCCGGGCGGGCATTGATCAAAAGCCATGATAATATCACCGCCCAGATTCCGCTGAATTTCCATTGATACCGCCGGACTGAAAAAATGCCGGCTGCCATCCAAGTGGGATTGGAATTCCACACCATCATCGCTGATTTTATTCATTTTAGCGAGGGAAAAAACTTGAAACCCGCCACTGTCTGTTAAAATTGATCGCTCCCAAGCCATAAATTTATGTAATCCACTGGCAGTATTGATGATCTCCGTGCCCGGCCGCAGGTAGAGGTGATAGGTATTTCCCAGAATAATGGTTGCTCCAGCCGTTATCAATTCATCAGGTGCTAGGGATTTAACGGCCCCCGCGGAACCCACCGGCATGAAAATTGGCGTTAGGATTTCACCGTGGGAAGTTTCCAACATACCGATGCGGGCTGAGCAGTTGATATCTTCTGAATTAACAGTGAACTTCATTAGTGCTTAATTTAATTGTAACGATGAATTATTTTTCAGTGTACTATGGTATAAAACGATAACTATTCCACCCGCATATGTCGGTGGTAAAAAAGCCAGGCGCCCAGCGCCCAGTAAATTACAATTAGCACAAACAACGCCGACAACTCCGGTAAAACGTCGCCCAAGCCGGCCCCCATAATCAGCACTTTTTTGGCAGCGATAATAGCATGGGTCGGGGACATTATCCCCTGGGCTGTGATTGAATAACCGGCAATGGTAAACAGAGTTTTCCCTTCCAGCGGGAAGGCCGCCCCGGTGAAAAACATGAATAGAAACAGAGGAAAATTGCCTACAATAAGCACCTCATTTACCGTTTTAGTGCTGGCAGCTAATATCAGGCTGAAAGCAATCATTGAGATACTGGTCAATATTGCAATCACCAGTAAGGCTCCAACCGAACCGGTATAATCAAAACCCATCAGCAAAGCCGCCCCGAGCGTCAGCATGATTGAAATCAGTCCCACAATAACCTGTACAACACTGATGCCGCCCAGATAATTCAGTACACCGATTCGCGAAAGTTTCAGGCGGATGATTGTACCATTCTCCACTTCAGTCACGATAGCAATGGTGGCCGAGAACATCAGCATGATGATTGACAGGATCAGCAGTCCCGGGACCCACATGTCGAATTCATCGATTTCACCGGATATGCCCAGACTGGTTTCGGTAATTTCTACTGGCATGGCCATCGGTGATACTTGCGCGAGATAGCGATTAAAAACTTCTCCGGCCCAGATAGCGGTCACCATGTAATTCATATCCGTTAGATCGCCCACCAGCTCCAGTTGGGATTGTGGTCCCGTGCCGGTAGTTAACATTGCCTCCATAGACGCTGAGAAATTCTCCGGAATAACAATCAGGGCATCAGCCTTTTTATTCTGCAATTTTTGCAGAGCGTTTTCCCTATCCACTGCCAAATGCACCTTAATTGGAATCGTCAGGGAATCGCTTTCGAGGTTGCGGGCGGTCTCAATCAGGTATTCACCGTGATTTACCGGTTGCTCCCGCACTTCAATCCCGGAATCGCGGTTGACAAATACCAAGTCGTAGTGTGGTTGCCATGATTCGTTGATCAGATAATAGACAAAAACAAAAAAAGGCGCCATGGTTACGATAAGGACCAGTATCCAGAAACTGCGTGCCTGTTCTAACAAACTCTTTTTAATAACGCTGAGAAATTTCATGACCGCAGCGTTCTTCCGGTGAGATGGATGAACACGTCCTCCAAGGTGTTTTCTCGTAGTGTGATTTCCTTAGTTACTACACCCATTTTGCTAAGCGTGGCGGTGATCTCTGGAAGGATACCCACCAAGTGGGGAGCCTTGAGGATTAGTACATCATTATTGTAAGCTGCTGATTCACATAGTGGTCGCACCGCTGCTACAATTGTCTGTTCATCAGCACCACCCTTGGGCAGTTCAACCGTGATTTCCAGCATGTCTCCTTCACCAACAGCTTGTTTTAGGTTTTCCGGAGTGTCCAGTTTCAGCAATTTCCCATGGTCGATAATGGCCACCCGATCAGCCAAGCGATCAGCCTCATCCATATTGTGAGTGGTCAGAATAACCGTCTTCTTCCGTGCCAAATCCTTTATCAAACTGCGCACCAGCAAGCGACTCTGGGGATCCAGCCCGGCTTCCGGCTCATCCAATACCAGTATTTCGGGATCGTGAACCAGGGCCAGACAAATATTCAACCGCCGTTTCATTCCCCCGGAGAGTTTGCTGGCCAGCTTATTGGCTTTGGCCATAAGACCCATCAATTCCAGCAGATATTTACTTTGCCGGCGGGCTTCCTGACTGTTGAATCCGTACATTTCAGCCATGAAAACCAGTTGCTCATGGCAGGTCAGTTTAGGCCAGAATATGTTTTCTTGAGGACAGATCCCCAAGTGATTTTTAACTCCATCCCGGCGGATTTGCGGATCAGTGAATTCCACCTTACCGCCATTCGCTGGCAGCAGTCCGCAGATCATGCGGATGGTGGTGGTTTTGCCAGCACCGTTGGGCCCCAGAAAACCGAATACTTCCCCACGGAAAATATCGAAACTGATGCCATCTACCGCTTTTATATCACCGAAATTCTTATGCAGATCGGTGATGCGGATAACTGTTTCCGGCGGGTTTTGATTATTTCGTACGGGGCTCATGGAGCGGTAATTTACATCATGTTAAGGCAACCTTCCAGGTCTCGAAGAAGTGACCGTGAAGGTTACTTATCAATTAAAACACTATTTCAAACGCTTCCCGTACGGTTTTCACCCCTTGCAATCGAATTCCGGTCGGTTTGAAATTCAAGCGCTTGACGCTGCCCGCTGGAGCAACAATCTGTTTAAAGCCCAGTGCTTTGGCTTCGCTCACCCGTTTTTCCAGTTGGGATACCGAGCGCACTTCACCAGCCAAACCCACCTCGCCCACCAGCACCGTATTAGCGGGGATAATCTTATCCAGAGTAGCGGATGCCACGGCCCCGATCACCGCCAGATCCGCTGCCGGATCGTTTACTTTCAGTCCACCCACCAAGTTGACGAATACGTCGCGCGTGCCGAGTACTAATCCCTGTCGTCTTTCCAATACCGCCAGCAACATAGCCAGACGCCGCAGATCGAAACCATTTACGTTGCGTTGCGGCGTACCGAAATTAGCCGCCGAAACTAAGGCTTGAATTTCCAGCAAAATTGGCCGGCTACCTTCCAGAGCGGGATAGATCGTAGTACCGGAAATGCCGCTGGTGCGTTCAGACAGGAATAATTCCGAAGGATTTTCCACTGGCAACATCCCACCAGCATCCATCCGGAAAATCCCCACCTCGTTGGTCGTGCCAAAACGATTCTTGGCCGAGCGCAATATACGCTGGTCGTAACGGTCATCCCCATCCAGGTACAGGACAGTATCCACCATATGTTCAAGCATTTTAGGACCGGCAATTACCCCCTCCTTGGTAACGTGACCAATAATTATCACGGTTACATTGCGCTGTTTGCAGACCTGCAATAACTGCTGGCCGCATTCCCTGATCTGGCTTACCGAACCGGGTAATGAATCCAAAACAGCGCTGTAAACCGTTTGAATAGAATCGATGAACACCAGCTCAGATTTCAACAGGCTGATTTCTTCCAGAACTGTCTCAATCCGGTTTTCGCCCGACAGTTGCAGGCCGGCACCCTCAATGCCTAGCCGCCGGGCTCGCAGAGCGATCTGCTCCTCTGATTCCTCCGCCGAAATATAGAGCACGGGCCGGCCGGCCCCGGCAGCAATCTGGAGGGCCAGAGTAGATTTGCCAATCCCCGGACTGCCACCCAGCAGAATTAAGGAACCTCTAAGCAATCCACCACCAAGTACTCGGTCTACCTCTCCGATTTTTGTGGAGATACGCGTGAGGGGTGGTGTTTTCAACAAATCACTCAAACCAGCGGAAGGTCGTTTATCCACGGATAATCGCTTACCGGCCTTAGTACTAGTTTTAAATTCGCTGAGCGTGCCCCATTCATGACAGGCCGGGCATTGTCCGTTCCATTTGGCAAAATCGGCTCCGCACTGGGAGCAGAGATAGACTATTTTTGTGGTAGTTTTAGCCATTGTCGGATAAGAAATTGGATTGGTTTCAGACCAATGTCAACAATTCAAGTGGAGCCCCACGGTTTTCTGCGTGGTCAGGTAAAAAAAACCACCAAGGCACAGAGATCACGGAAGAATAGGAAGAAAAAAATATTAGTTATGGCACCTCAACCAGCGTACCCGCACCACTTTTTGCTTCTTGCTCTCTGCTCTTAGCTCTTAGCTAAACCTACCAGTCCGGTCCCAAGGAAAAATAATACTGCGGCTTGGAATAACCATTAGCATTTATATCCCAAGCCGAATCGATCCGTAGCAGGAAGTAACCTAAATTAATTTTAATTCCATAGCCAAAACTGCTGATCCTCGGCTTAAAGGAGCCGGGAATGTCATACCCGTATTTCGCCTGCATCGCGGACGGGCTGTTGAATTCGGAACCTTTATCCCAGGCCGCCCCCATATCGAGGAAGATATGACCGCGAATATTGGCAAATATCATTTTTAAGGGGAATCCCAGGGCAAAATAATTAATAAAGGGAAACCGCACTTCCAAATTCATTAATGCCACATTGGTACCATAACGCTCATAGTAGCGGGTACCCCGAACCGGCATGGCAAAAACCGAGAAATAAGCTTCCTTAAGCAGATTATCTTCATTATCCGATGAAAGTATGCTCTGCCGGTAGCTGCCGGAATCTTTATCGCCATTGGTTTCACCATAGCCGAAGATCCAATTTGGTATGCCACCCAGCATGAATTTCTGAGCATCAGCACCAAAACTTGTTCCCAGCAGGATTCTTCCCGCCAGTGAATAATCGCGCTTGAAGCGGTAATATTTTCGTGAATCAAATGTAATTGTATTAAAAGCAAGACCGTCATCGTTTATTTTAGGGCTGGTAACAAAGCGTACGTTCTGCCGATAACCATCAACCGGACCAGTATATCCATAAACAGTATTATCAAATATCCAACTGACAGCCGGTAAAATAGAACCCAGGCGCGTCTCGTATACCGTATTAAAAGAATTGGTATAGGGATCATCGCGCTGCATTACAGAATACTGAATCTGACTCCAGGTAAGTGCAAATTCAAAGCGGTTAAACCTGTTACTAGGCAATGAAATACCAGCGCTTATACCATAATTTCGTAAGCGACTTATGCTAAAAATACCGTCGCCAAATAGATTGGCGGTATGAAATCCTGTAATGTAAAAATCAGGCCGCCTTTTCAAATAAACATAGGTAAAGAAATAATCACTGTCTTTCAGTGTTAACACCAGTTCCGTTCCCAATACAATTTGGTGATCACCAAGAATATCGCTGAATAGAAACATCGTCGTACCGGAATATCCGAATACATTGCTATAGGTGGCTTGTCCGTTGACTACATCCAGAGAAAACCTGGTTTTATAGGCATGGGGTATATATTCACCTTCCGGTGTTTTTATGCTGTCATCAGATAATTCAACGACCGGTTTGTTCTGAGCGAATATCAATTCATTCTGCTGATCATATTCCTCGGTAAAAATATAGCCTGAATAATCCGTTTGCACATGTTCGTTGAGATCCTCCTTGCGCGTACCTCTTATTCGCATATCGACAAGTGAATCATCCCGGTCAGAATTTAAAACAAAATTGGTTGGCTGAACTGTAGCCGGTTCTAAATCGAGTGGATTTAAAAACGAATAAATATCCCAGCCCAAATCGGAATAACCAGCAAAAACCAATGTGCGATCGTCAGCTGATAAACTTAACTGATGTATTCCGGTTAGTACATTGGTAACCGGGTAATAATCCTGGGTTTCCAAGTTGTAAATATGGAGATTTCGAATTCCGTTATAATCGGCAGTATAAAGAATTTGATTTTTGGTGTGCGCCCAAATGGGATAATTCTCAGCATAATCCGTATTGGTTAGCTGTTTTTTCTCACCGGTAGTAAGATCAACTAAAAATATGTCGGTCTGATAATAATCATATTCATACGGCTCCGTCTTTTCTTTAGACCTGTCAATCCTATTACGATCTGAAATATAAGCGATAGTATTTCCATCGGGGCTCCAGGCTGGTTCGGAATCAGAGAAAATATCATCCGTGATATTGGTTAATTCGGAAGAATTTAAATTATAAACGTAGATATCACTGGTGCTTCCAACCGAGCCTAGAAAAGCAATCCTTTCGCCATCGGGATTCCAGGTTGCGGTAAAAAGTCCATCCATTTCAAATTTCAACTTTTTCCTTTTTCCTGAATCTACATCAATAATATAAAAAACATCACTTTCCCCGGCTTTGGCGGCAATGATGATATTTTTTCCATCCGGTGACCAGGATACACCCGGCTGCAGCCATTTCAACTCTTCAAAATCAACAGAGCGATTGCCCTTTATCAATGTTTTAATCCGTTTTCCATTAATAGCATCGATCAACACAATATCGGCATAACCCGAGCGATCAGTCAGCATTACGATCTGGCTGCCATCTGGTGAAAGAGCGGGGGAAGTATTATAATAATTCCGGTCTTTTTTATGGTCAGTAATACGCTTGGAAATGTCTTCCAATTCATCCCGACCAGCCACGTCGGGCCAGTATTCATTTTTCAGATATTTATGCCACTGCGCGGTCAGCTTCTCATAATCCATTCCCAGTGCTTTTTTAAAACCGGCTTCGGCATTCTGGCTGCGTTTCATAGTAATAAATATTTCACCGATTTTCTCCCGCCCATATTTTTCAGCTAAAAAACGCCATACTGACTGACCGCCCTTATAGGCAAAATAATAATTCAATTCCTCGATCTTGGGAATATATTCATGAATCGCCATATCACGCAGGATCATATCGGCATTGGTATCCCAATTAGTGGAAAGATATTCCGCCAGACCTTCATTGGCCCATAAAGGTATATTCAGCCTTACTCGCCCAGATATTATTGACTGAATATTACCACCATAGATCATATCATTAACAACGGCGTGAACCAGCTCATGGTGGATGACATGGCGAAATTGTGAATAAGAACCCTCAAATGGTACTACTATCCGGTTTTTAAATAATTCGGTAACGCCTCCGATTCCTTCGCTCATATAGGACCAGACTACATTAGTCTGCTGAAAATCATTGTGAGAGTGATAAACAATGACCGAAACGCGTTTGTTCAATTCCCAGCGCAGATGTTTGGATACTTGTTCATAAGATTCTTCCAGCACACCGGCCGCAAACTTTGCCAAAGACATCTCATTACCATAATAATAGATATCAAAATGTGGTGATTCAATATATGCCCAGTCAAAATTCTTGTATTGTACCTTATTTTGACCAAATGACTGACCAAAAACAATGCTGGTAATAATTATTAAACTAATTATTAGTATTCGTCTCATATTTTGCCTAACGAAATCAAATGATTTACGGTTCCCTACCAAGGAGAGGCTCCATAAAAGATACTATAAATTCCATACACAAGCAATACTATGCTGAGAGTAACCGACAATTTAATTGCCAAACCTATAAAGTATACATTACTTTCAATGCTTATGGACTTGCCTCTGTTTTTCATTTCAGACATTCATTTAATGTTGCATCCTCAAAATAACGAGGATATTAAAAAAACCAAATTATTCCGATTCCTGGACTATGTCATTGAATCAAAGGGGACTTTGTTCATTGTTGGTGACTTATTTGATTTCTGGTTTGAGTATAAACATGTGATACCCAAGGTTTATTTTCCCCTCCTAACCAAGCTGTACCAGGTTCGGAAAACTGGCGTGGAAATACATTACATTCTGGGTAATCATGATTACTGGGTACAGGATTTTATTACTGATACCATTATGACTAAAACCTATTTCGACGATACTACCCTACGGCTAAATGGTAAACATTTTTATATTACTCACGGTGATGGATTACTATCCTGGGATCATGCTTATCGAGTATTAAAACGGGTGATACGCAATCCCTGGTTTATCAAATGCTTTCGCGGACTGCATCCTAATCTTGGCTACCGGTTTGCTAATTGGGTATCAAAGCACGGCCAGCACTTTGTCCACACCGACGAATACAATAAACGAATTGTTGAAGATTTATTAATTTTTGCTCATACTAAATTTGAAGCCGGCTATGATTATGTTATTACCGGTCATTACCATCAAGTGCGTGAGGTGGTTAAGACGGGCGGGAAACTGGTAATTCTTGGTGATTGGATTAATTATTATTCCTACGCCATTTTTGATGGTCAGGATTTAACCATAAAAACATGGGATAAGCAGTGAAAATTTACCATCCAGTAATTGTTATATTGTTAGCAGCCAATCTTCTGATAACCGGATGCTCCCGACTGGGATTTATCAGGAAAAAGGGGCGCTCAATCACGTATGATAGGGTAGAACAACTACGCTTATCCTATCAGAGTGGTAATATCGAAACCCTGGACGAATTGATTTCCGTTTATCTGGATGAACAACAGCCGGTTGATTTACGCATTCAGGCTGGGCGTGCCCTGGCTGAGTCACAGCACCCTTCTGCCTTGGCTGCCGTCGCACAGGTTGTCCGTACCGCTAACGGTTTGGATCTGACATTTATGGAGGAATCTATCAGTATATTAGCAAACTTTACCGAAGATCCAATTGCTGCCGATGCTCTGGTACAAGCAATGCATAATATCGAAGACAAAACCAACAGTCTCCATTTGCAGTTGGTTAAAGCGCTCGGGAAGGTACGCACAAAAGACCAGATTTTATCGCTGCTGGACTTATATGAAATCAGTAAAGCCAATTTAACCAGGACCGAAAATCTATTAGCGGAAACGTTAGGAATTTTGGGAGATGACCAGGTAATTCCGGTACTTACCGCCATTGCCCGTGATCCAAAGGTCAATATTGCGATCCGTAACAGAGCGGTTGAAATCCTTGGCAAAAAGGAAACCGTTGATGTGGTCGGTACGTTCACCGAACTTTTAGGCGATCCCACCACCGGCGCGGAAGTACGTGATTTTGCTATTAATACCATGGCTGGAGTGAAGGAAGAAAAACTAATTTTAGCCTTACTGGAAACTTACAACACCGGCAAAAATGAGTATTACAGCCTGCTTAACACCCTGCTGGAGGCACTGGGAGAATTTAGCGATCCGGAAATTAAGACCGCTGTTATTGAAATAATCATGAATGAGGAGTACCCGCTTTCCCTGCGTGAAAAAGCCTTAGCAGGTTTGGTGCGCTTCAACGACCCGGCGCTGGTACCACAGATAATTGTATTATTGGAAAATCCCAAGAACTATCATTTGTATGGTGCTATTCTCAATCTGGTTAATCATTTTGACAAAGATGGCCACTACCAGGAGACCTTGCGCCGTATGGCCTATCAGGCTCATCAGGGAGGCAACAGCAATGAATAAGTTATTTTTACTAACGCTAAGCCTGATGACGTTAACAGCCCAATCAACTATTAGTGACACAACTCGAACCAAACTTCCTGAAATCCGGCCGGAATCCCAAAAAGCCACTGAACCCGCTGCCGTACCTTTTTTTGAATACCAAAATAACTTCGAGGCACTGCAGCGGCAGATCGATTCTCTCAAAGCAGTGGTCTCGGTTTATGAAAAGAAAAACACCCTGCCGCCAGTGGATAAAAAACTGCTGGAAATGATTCCCATCCCGGAAAATCAGCAACGGATAATATTGCAGAACGGCACGGTCGTGGTTGGTACGGTTACCGGTGAATCAGCACAGGAGATCAGTTTGCAAACCAGTCTCGGGCGCTTGGTTATCCGAAAAAATCTGGTTATAAGAGTGGACGAAAATTATGGCATTCAGGCCGAAGTTAAAATTGTAGGTGAACCGCAAATTGATGTCTACCCAGAGCGCGAGATCGTGACCGGTATGGTAAAAAACAGCGGTCAAAAACGGGCTGATTTCGTACGGGTCATCGCCAATCTGTGGACCAGCACAACAAGTTCAGCCGGCCAGGATTCTGCCTTTGTTACAGGTCAAAGAATAAAATATGAAACCGGAATCATTACCGATACTTCCCTGGAACCCGGCGCAACAGCCACATTTAGGGTAATTGTACCGATCAAGCCCGGTAATCCGGTTACGTACCGTACCCAAACTGTCCGCTGGACAGAAACAAAATAGTCTATTCCAACCCCATCACTTTAAGCATTATTGCATTCTGGGCGTGCATCCGGTTTTCGGCTTCATCAAAGATAATCGAATTTTTCGATTCCAGCACCGAGTCAGTCACTTCCGTACCACGCTCGGCAGGCAGGCAATGCATAAAATAAGTATTTTTACCGGTGGCGGCCATTAACTCATCGTTTACCTGAAAACCCCTAAAACGCTTTACCCTTTCATCGCGCTCATCTTTTTGTCCCATTGACGCCCAGACGTCGGTATAAATAACATCAGCACCCCTGACCGCGGTTGGAGGATCATGCGAAATGCTGACCGAACTCAATCCGGCAGCTTCAGCCAGTTTCATGGTTTCCCGGTTGGGATTATAACCAGCAGGACAAACGCAGATAAATTCAAAGGGTAAGCAGGTAGCGAGCTGCAGCCAGGAATGAACGATATTGTTTCCGTCGCCAATATAGACAATTTTCAGATTATCGAGATTACCGCGGTGCTCCCAAACCGTCAGAAT
>JABMQW010000233.1 GCA_013203115.1 Fidelibacterota bacterium | reverse complement strand
CTTGACACAACACTAGCTGGTTAAAAACATCTGCCTTATTTGCCTGCAGTTGTAGTTCATCAATCTATGGTGTCGCCGGCTATATCCACTGGATCCAATTTATTGGTCCGGCCCAATTTAATTATGGTTGAGCAATCAAACCATTTTCTACATTCAGACTGTATGAAACTGTCCTTGGTTCAAAAGATCAAGAATGTAGCAATTAATTTGGGATTCCAGAAAATTGGTATCACCGAAGCTCAACCTACACCAAAAGAACACCAGCGCCTGAATGTATGGCTGACTGCTGGTAATCAAGCTGAAATGCACTGGATCGAAAAACGGAAGGAAGAACGGGGTGCTATTAACGATTACTTTCCGGAAGCAAAGTCTATAATTTCAGTGGGGATGAATTATTTTACCGGTCTTAGCAGAGATGTGGTTGGAGCCGAATTAAATTTCAGTAATTATGCCTGGGGTGATGATTACCACCTGATTCTGAAAGAACGGTTGCGGAAACTATTGGCATATATAAAGCAGCAGACCAACAATGTGCAGGGTTTGGTTTGTGTAGATACTTCCCCGGTAATGGAAAAAGTCTGGGCGCAACGGGCCGGTTTGGGTTGGCAGGGCAAGCATACTAATCTGATCAGCCGCGATTACGGCAGTTGGCTGTTCCTGGGAGAATTGATCCTTGATATTGAGCTGGAATATGACCAGCCGTTTGCCGATGATTTATGCGGAACCTGCACGGCCTGCATCGACGCTTGTCCCACTAAAGCACTGGAGCCCTATCTGCTGGATGCCCGGAAATGCATTTCGTATCTGACAATCGAGCACCAGGGCGAATTTCCGGAAGAATACGCTGATAAATTGAATGGCTGGATCTATGGTTGTGATATCTGCCAGGAAGTCTGTCCCTGGAACATGAAATTTGCCCAGACAAGCACAGAACCGGGTTTTCGTGCGCGTACAGAAATTGAGAACTGGTCACGGTCCGATTGGGAAAATATGAGTGCAAATGAGTTTAGAAGAATATTTAAAATATCACCGGTCAAACGAGCCAAGTATTCCGGACTGAGACGTAATATAATAAGCAATTCTGGACGGAACGGAATTACTAATACTGACGATCAAGAAAACCATTAACCCCACGCCAGTATTCCGGATAACCGCTGATGTCATTGTGACCAGCACTTTTTATCGTTATCATTTCGCTGCTTCCGCCCCAACCTTGGAGCAAATTCAGCGAACAGGCTTTTGGAATGATTTCATCTTTTTCAGCGATAATAGTTAGCATGGGAACTGTGAGATCAGAAACAATTTTTATTGAATCAAAACGATGCTTCAATAATAAACCAAGGGGAAATAGAGGATAATGAGTTTTACCCACCTTAACCATGCTGTTAAAGGGAGTAATCAGGATAACAGCTTTGACCCGGCGGTTAGCCGCCACATGAACTGCCACGGCTGACCCCAGACTCCGGCCCATTAAAATGATCTGTTCTGGATTAAATCCATACTGGCCAACCATGGTATCATAGATGGACAGGGCATCCGTATAAAGATTTTTTTCGGTGGGCTTGCCGTCGTTCGCTCCATAACCGCGGTAATTCACAAACAGTAAAGACCCGCAGGAAAATTTGTTAACATCAAACAAGTTCCCTGACACTTCTTCCCCATTACCGCCGTAGTAGATAATCAGCGGGGTACCACGGTCGATGAACCAGCCGTTTAGAGTAGATTTAGGAGCAGGAAAGCTTATGGCGGCATGACGGTATTGATTTAGGACATGGTGGTGTTGGACTGGAATTTTGCTGGGGAAAAAGATAAATGCTTCTTGCCTTAGATAAAGATACACCAGGAGCAGAAAATAAGTACCGGCAAGTACGGTCAGGAGGTGAAGCAATGCTTTCAACTATGCTCGCGGTAAATTGCCATTTAAAAGAACAGGCTTGGGTGGAACGGCAACAACGAGTGAAATCCAGTAATCGGGGCATGCCGGCAATTTGGTGACAAATTCACCGTGGTACCGAGGACATAGCATAAAACCTCCTTTGTAACTGTTCCTTGGTTTATCAATTCTCAATTGAAATTACCATTAAAAATATCGTTTGTCTACCGGATGTAAGGAGTGTGCTGACATTATTTTCATTGACCGGCAGGCTTGGAAAAACTTGCGTCGAGTTGTTAATAAACCATGAAAAATAATTCACTATAGCCCTATTTTAGCTGTTGGTTAATGGTTCATTAATATTAATCTGTCGATCATAATGAAATCAATATTAGACAAGCAACCCGGTTACATCATCTGCCATTATGCCGAGATTGGTATTAAAGGCAAGAACCGTAATTATTTTGAACGCAAATTGCGAGATAATGTTAAACGGACAATCAGGATGGTTGCGGCAGGACTGCTGGAAAAATCAAAACTGGTTCAGGGCCGCCTGTTATTAATACTTACCGCAGAAGGTCAGGAACGCCTGCCCGAAATCATTGCTATTCTCGGGCAGGTATTCGGCATCGCTTATTACGCTCCGGCCTACCGGGTAGCGCCGGAATTAGAGATTATTCAATCGGCCGCCCTGGAATTATTACAAGGCCTACAATTTCAGACATTCCGGATAACCACCCGAAAAACAGATCGTAATTTTCCTGTTTCCGCTCATAGAACCAACGAACTGGTGGGCGCCTATATAGTTGAGCAACTGGGCAGCAAAGTCAAGTTAAAGGACCCGGACGCCAATTGCCGGATCGATCTATTTTATCAGGCAGCATTTTTATATACCGAACGGTTGGAAGGTCCCGGGGGCTTACCGGTGGGTGTTTCGGGCAAAGTAGCCCTGATGCTGTCGGGCGGGATCGATTCTCCGGTGGCTGGATATTTCGCCCTGAAACGTGGCGTGACCCTGATGGCCATTCATTTTCATTCCATGCCCTATACAACCGTGACTGCATTGGACAAAGTGCGGGAGCTGATCAAAAAACTGAATATTTACCAGCCCCGAATCAAAGTAATATTGGTTGCTCTGACTCCTATCCAGCAGGAAATTTTGACCAAGACCGACGAAAGGTACCGGGTTATCCTGTATCGCCGGTTCATGTTTCGGATTGCCGAACGGCTGGCTAACAGGGAAGGAGCCCACGCCTTAGTTACCGGTGAATCTCTGGGACAGGTTGCCTCGCAAACGGTGGAAAATATGGCGGTCATTGAAGAAACCATAAAGATGCCGGTCTTGCGACCCCTGATCGGAATGGATAAAAAAGAGATAATTGCTGTAGCGGAAAAAATTGACACTTATGACATTTCAATTCAACAGCATATTGATTGTTGTACGTTATTCGTTCCCAAACATCCGGCCACGAAAGCTAAATCAGCCGCTGTAGCGCGTTGTGAAACTGACCTTGATGTTGAAAGTCTGGTCTGCGAAGCGGTTGAAACGGCCGAGCTGGAAATTATTCCTATTGCTTCTCAAGCTGAACAAATAGATCATGAAATCCATCCCTGTTAAAAAAATACCAGTGGCAATTACTACCGAACAAATGCGAGTAGTAGATCGCTTGATGATTGAGGAATATTTTATTACCCTGCCCCAGATGATGGAGAATGCCGGCCGACATCTGGCAGATCTGGCCTGGCACATGGTTAATACCAATTCTCAGCCTAAACCACCATCAAAAATACTTGTTGTTTGCGGAACCGGCAATAATGGTGGCGGTGGTATGGTGGCAGCTCGTTATCTATCCAATTGGGGTTGTGAGGTGTCCATCTATCTGGCAGGAAAAATGAATCGACTGAAATCAACTCCTGCCAAGCAATGGGCGACCGTTAAAAGACTACCACTGTCTGTAATCGCTACGGAGGATGCAGGACTAACTGATCGATTGAACGATGCGGAATTAATTATTGATGCCATTTTGGGCTATGGAGTTAGCGGAAATCCGCGGGGCTTAGCAGGGTCAGCAATTAATGCAATCTTTGCTTCAAACAGATCGCGAATCTTAGCCTTGGATGCACCATCCGGGCTGGATACCACTTCGGGAATTGCAGGTAAACCCACTGTTAAGGCTTCAGCAACCATAACTCTGGCTTTACCGAAAATTGGTTTAATACAATCTTCGGCCAGAAAATATGTCGGTGACTTATACGTAGCTGATATTGGCGTGCCCCCAGCACTCTATCAAAAAATGAATATTGAATATCCTCTTTTATTCAATAATCAACCGATTATCAGAGTCACGATGGATTTAAAGTAATCATTATTTAACATTATTGAAACCGGGGTCAAATTAACCGGAAATTCTTTAATCACAGAAATTAAGTTTGTAAATTAAACGGCAGTTTATAATGAGCGACAATTAATGAAAATATTATTGAAAATTTTAACAGGGTAAAGTAAATGAAAGATAACCATAAATGTGCGCATCTCGATCAATCGATTCTGGAAGAATTAAAGGGAGAGGTATCTGACTTTCCCAAATTGGAATCAGCGTCGGAAACATTTGCTATGTTAGGTGATCCTACACGCTTACGGATTCTGTTTACTTTGTCCAAAACCGGTCAATGTTGCGTTTATCATCTGGCAGAAATTATGGGAATGGGTGTTTCAGCCATTTCCCATCATCTGCGTAAATTAAGAGACCGGCGTTTGGTAACAACCCAGCGTGATGGGTTGAATATTTATTACTCAGTATCTAAAAGTGATGAAGCAAAAGGTGCATGCAATCTGGCACGAAAAATTCTGGGTGTGAAATAAAATTTTAATATAATAAAACCCTTCGCATTCACGAAGGGTTTTATTAGTACGCCAGGGAGGGCTCGAACCCCCGACCAATTGATT